>DFBD01000238.1:0-16734 GCA_002367255.1 Rhodobacterales bacterium UBA3089
AAGGACATGCAGGAAGACAAGGAACAGGTGTTTGACGCGGCTGATAGCCTGATGCTGGCGCTGGCGGCGATGACCGGAATGGTTGGCGATATGAAGCCAAACGTGGACAGTTTGCGCGAATCGGCGGCTATGGGGTTTTCAACGGCGACGGACTTGGCGGACTGGTTGGTGCGCGAGCTTGGGCTGCCGTTTCGCGATGCACACCATGCGACGGGTGCATTGGTGAAAATGGCCGAGGATAAAGGCTGCGATTTGCCGGAATTATCGCTGAAAGAAATGCAATCGGTGCATCCCGGAATCAACCAGAGCGTTTATTCTGTCTTAGGGGTAGACAACTCTGTGGCGAGTAGGGCAAGTTACGGCGGAACAGCACCGGATCAGGTTCGTGAGCAGGTTGCACGTTGGGGTAGGAAATTGAAATGAGGGCAACTCTGTTATTGTTCGGAATTGCCATTCTCGGGGTGACCGCGTCTTGTGGTATTAAAGCTCAGCCGACTTATCCGACCGCCACAGTCGAGCGCGCCAACTGATTATTTGTGTTGTTCCAAACATATATATTTGGGACTAGATTATGACACTTATGAGAAATTTTTTACGTGTACTGCTTATCGGGCTGATTACGACAACAGCCAGCCAATCGCTGGCCTCTGATGTTTGGCGCCATGGGGAGTTTCGGGGAACCGTTGTTCTGACTGTGACCGAGAATGTTGGATTGCCGACACGGGGCGGAAGCTCGGAAGATGTCGACAAGTTTTTTGTATTCAACGATATCGCTTTTGATAAGGCCGCGCAGTTTGATGCGGCGGCATTACAGGCACTTCCGCAGGTTATGGTAAACGCGGACTTCCCCAAGGGTGGGAAAGTTTACCAGTTTGAGGGGCCTTTATTGAAAGATGTTCTGGAATCTGTCCGGGCAACGGGCGAGACGGTGACTATTCGTGCGCTTGATGGGTACGCTGTCGAAATCCCGCTTGCGGATGCTTATGCAGCGGGCGCGATTGTGGCGCTGAAACGCGAGGGTATTCCTTTTGCAATCGGGGATTTCGGGCCAACGCATGTGGTGTTCCCACGGGCTGATCGCGCTGATCTGGCAGATATGCCGGATGACTGGTGGGTCTGGTCGATTTACCATATCCACGTGGAATAGGCGATTTCGGGGTTGGCCTGCGCCGACCCTATCCCTTATACCTAAGGCCTGATTTAGCCATATGGATCAAGCTTGATGGACCACTTTATTTATCGTGATGGTATTCTGCATGCCGAGGACGTTGCGTTGCCGGAAATCGCAGCCAGCGTCGGTACGCCGTTTTACGTGTATTCAACCGCGACGCTGGAACGCCATTATCAGGTGTTTGACGAAGCGCTTGTGGGTATGGACCACTTCATTTGCTATGCGATGAAAGCCAATTCAAACATGGCGGTTTTGCGGATCATGGCGGCGATGGGTGCTGGCATGGATGTGGTTTCGGGGGGCGAATATGCCCGCGCGATTGCGGCGGGTGTTCCTGGTGAACACATCGTTTTTTCCGGAGTGGGGAAAACCCGCGAGGAGATGACGCTGGCGTTGAACGGTGGCATTCGCCAGTTCAACGTGGAAAGTGAACCGGAGCTGCGGGTGTTGAACGAAGTGGCGTTAGGGCTTGGCAAGGTTGCGCCAATCACGGTGCGGGTGAACCCCGATGTGGACGCCAAGACGCACGCGAAAATCGCGACGGGAAAATCCGACAACAAGTTTGGCATCCCGATTTCCAAAGCCCGTGCGGTTTATGCCGAAGCAGGCGCGATGGACGGAATCGAGGTGGTTGGCATTGATGTGCATATCGGCAGCCAGCTTACCGATCTTGCCCCTTATGAGGCTGCTTTCAAAATGGTGGCGGAGCTGACGGAACAGCTGCGTGAGGATGGCCACAACATTCGCCGTCTTGACCTTGGCGGCGGACTGGGGATTCCTTATGCGCGATCAAACGAGGCCCCGCCACTGCCGATGGAATACGGCGAGGTTATTCGCAACACCGTTGGGCATCTCGGTTGCGAAATAGAGATTGAACCGGGGCGACTTATTGCGGGTAACAGCGGGATTTTGGTGACCTCGGTTATTTATCGCAAGGAAGGCGAGGGGCGCGATTTTCTGATTGTGGACGCCGCTATGAACGATCTTATTCGCCCCGCGATGTACGAGGCGCATCATGACATCATCCCTGTGGTCGAGGCGCAAGCGGGGCTGGAACCGGCGCCGCATGACATCGTTGGCCCAATCTGCGAAAGCGGCGATACTTTTGCCCAGCAGCGGAACATCCCTCCGATGGATGCGGGTGATCTGGTGGCGTTTCGATCAGCAGGTGCGTATGGGGCTGTGATGTCCAGCGAATACAACTCGCGGCCGTTAATCCCAGAGGTTCTGGTGAACGGCGATCAATTTGCCGTGGTTCGGGCGCGCCCGACCTATGAAGAAATGATTAACCGCGATACCATCCCAGACTGGATGGATTGAGTCGGAAAACGACGCAAACGGACAATCAGGATGACGGAATGAACCAGCTTTGGGCACGTTACGTTGACACAAGATACGGCAGTATCATTCGGGCGTTGCGCTTGCGGCTGGCCCTGTCGCGCGGTGCGTTATGGCTGGAAGTTTTGGTGCGCCGATTTTGGCAACTTTGGACGTTGGCACTGTTTTCCTATGCATTTGTGGCATTTGACGGGCTGAATCTGGTTTCGCCGGATGTGGGGCGTGGGTTGGTTCTGGTGGTTCTTTTGGCTGGTGTCGGGCTGCTGGTTTTCGGATTGCGAGGCATGAAAATTCCCAACCGCGAAGCTGCGGTTGAGCGGCTTGATGCAGATGATGCGCCGTTGGCGTCGCTGCGGGATCAATCGGCGACGGGTACGCAAGATGCGTTGACCCGTGCGCTTTGGGAAAAGCACCAAACACAAATGGCGGGGCGGGCGCTGGCGTTAAGACCTGTGGCACCGGATTTACGACTGGCTTCGTTTGATCCGTACGGGTTGCGGTTGATGGCCCTGATATGCGCGACAGTGGCGGTGTTTTTCGCGCCCTCGGGTGGGATAACATCCGTTAAAAACGCGATTTCTTTGCCGGTCCTTGGGGGCGGTACGGGGGCGAGCATCGAGGCCTGGGCGACCCCTCCGCCCTACACGGGCAGGCCGCAGGTTTACCTTGGCGAGGTGGCAGACGGGGTTATTCTGGACCTTCCGGTTGGTACACAGATCGTGATGCAGGTTTATGGCGGGTCGGATGACGTGACATTGAACGAGAGCGTTTCCCAGACAGGTGCGGCATTTTCCGGCGATAGAACGACCGTGCGAAATGCGACCGTAACGGTTACGCAATCGGGCAATGTTGAAGTGCTGGATGATGGCAAGGTACTGGATGACTGGCGGGTTATTGCAACGAAGGATGATGCGCCCAATGTGATTGTAATCGAGGAGGTTGGACAGACCCCCTCGGGGGCGATGCGGTTGCCGTTTAGGGCGACGGATGATTACGGCGTTGTGGCGGGGGCTGCACGGATTACGCTGGATATTGATCGTGTAGATCGCCGGTTCGGGCTTAGGCCGGAACCTGTCATCCGAGAGCCGTTGATTGCCAGTTTACCGCTGCCGTTTCGCGGTGCAACGGATGATATTTCCGAGGTGTTGATTGAGGATTTCAGCAAGGACCTGTGGGTCGGAATGCCTGTGGTGATTACAGTAAATGTGCGCGATGCAGCGGGCCAGATTGACGAGGTTCAGACATTCGCAAACCTGCCGGGCAAGCGGTTTTACATGCCGCTGGCGGCGGCTTTTGCCGAACAACGGCGGGATTTGCTGTGGTCGCCGGACAACGACAAACGGGTTTTGCAGGTGCTGAAAGCGGTGACAAATTTGCCCGAGGATTTGGCGTTGCCCAGCGGTTCGTACCTGAAAGTTCGTTCGGCAATCCGGCAGTACGAGGGGATGCTGGAAGACGGGGTTTCTTTGGACGAGCGGGCGGAAATTGCGGACGTATTCTGGGGCATCGCTGTATCCTTGGAGGACGGCGGCCTTGGGGACGCACGGGAACGCCTGCGCCGCGCACAGGAGAAACTACTACAAGCGATTGAGCAGCAAGCGGCGCGAGAGGAAATTGCCAACCTGATGGAAGAGCTGCGCGATGCGACGGACGAGTATCTGGAAATGCTGGCCGCCGAGGCCGAGCAAAATCAGGAGTCTGCGGAAACCGCACAACCAACCAATGGCAACGAACAATTGCGCCAAATGATGGACGAGCTGCAACGAATGGCGGAAAACGGCGAATCCGAGGCTGCCCGTCAACTGCTGGAGGAAATGCGCCAGATGTTGGAGGACGCCCAAGTTGCCGAACAAGACGGCGGTAACTCCGGGCAGATGGAACAGATGCAAGACGCGCTCGGTCAACAGCAGGGATTGTCAGACCAGACTTTTCAGCAGTTGCAGGAACTGTTGGAAAACGGTGGCAAAGGTTCGTCGGAGATGGAGGGATCGCTGGCGGAGCAGCAAGAAGCCTTGCGAGAGTTCCTGGAAGATTTGCAGGCGCAACAAAGCGAAACTGCGGGCGAAGCAACGCGCGAAGCGGGCGAAAACATGGAGGCCTCGCGTGATTTTCTGGGCGAGGGGGATCTGGGCCAAGCGTTGAATGAACAGGCCGAAGCGATCGAGAATTTACGCGAGTCTATCCGTCGCCTTGGCGAGGAAATGCAGCAGGCCGGGCAAGGCCGTAACGGTCTGCAAGAGGGTGATACGCAAAACAAACAAGCGGGCGACGACCCCTTGGGGCGACCGTTAGGACGGACCGGCACGACCGAGTCGGGCGAGACTTTTGTACCGGACTTGAACGCGTCGGAACGCGCGCGCGAATTGCTGGACGAAATCCGACGCAGGTCTGGCGATATTGATCGACCAGCGGCGGAAATTGAATATCTGAAACGGTTGCTGGACCGTTTTTAGCTGAAGAATTTGGCCATTACCCAGTCAAAACCTTGCATGCTCAATGTCCACACACTTGAACCTAGCAGCTCGGCTTTGATGCGAAGGAAATCAACAAGGGACACATATGTTTCCATAAATGGCCCGATTGCAGGCAGGGCTTCGGTGATCTTTCCGTTGGCAACATAGATCGCGGCGAGGATTACAAAAGCTAACAGTATAAGTGTGAAGCCACGCCGGAACCTACGGGTGGGGGCTTTTGCTGCACGCTCTTCTTTTGTCAGCGTCACAGATTTTGAGCGAACCGATGTTTTCAAAGCCTCTACGTTAGGAACGCGTGCGCGTGGCCCACCAAGTTCGACCGGAATACTGGAAATATCTCGTTCTTCGGGCTGGGGGGCACTTTCAAGCGCATCCTCGATTGCCATTTGTTCGCTAAGGGCCGCGGCGATCAGATCATCGCTCACCTGTTCTAGATGCGTGTCGGTTGCATCTTCGACAAGCGTGGGGACTTCGGGTTCGTCCTGCTCTATCACATCATCCGGGGCTGAATCTGTATGGTTATCCGCACCCTCTTCGTCATTGTCTTTAAGTGGATCGCTCCAGACGAAATCCGAGAAACCTTCATCTGCTTCGGCGGGGGCTTCCCATGGGCGATCATCTTCTTCAGGCGCTTCAAGCGTGGGCTCAATGGTGTCGGGTATTACCGGAGAGCTCTGGATTGGCGGCATGTCGTCTGGAGGGGGGGAATCGGATTCGGTTGGGATTTCGCCTTCTGTATCTTCACGAGCTTCCTGCGCTAAAGCCTCGATTCTTTTCCAGATCGCACCTTCGTCGTTGTCGCCATCTTCAGCATCGTCTGTTTCGGTGTCCGCTTCTGTGTCTGCAAGTTCGACCGGCTCTTCTGTATCGTCAGGCATGTCGTTCCCGTCGGGTTTGCCACGCTCAATAAATTCGTTTGTATCCCTGAACGGAATGATCTCGACTTCTTCGACTTCTTCCAGTTCTGCGGGTTCATTTTCGGTGTCTACATCAAAATAAGAAGAGACGCCCTCAATATCCGGCGTTTCCGTCACGGAAGTTTCCTCCGGTGCGGTCGAGATCTCGTCACTGTTTTCGACGACTTCATCCGCCAAGCGTGTATTGCTGGTTTCGCCGTTTCGGGCTTGTGTCCATATGGTCATGCATTCGCTGCACTGGACGTCCTGACCTGTGAAGGCAATATCGTTCTCGTCGACATCGTATTGAGTCGAGCAGGTTGGACATGTAATTCGCATAACAACCTCAATAAAAAATCCGGGATCCGCATAAAACGAATCATCTCCGTGTACAGTTTTACCCATGACGCCGCCGCTTTCCAAGCTTTGCGGCGTATTCAGCTGATGTTGTCTTTTGAAGCTGTGAAAGATAAACGGTTTCAAAGAGATAAATTCAGGTGAGTTTCATGCTACTTATTCGTTCCCAGTTTGCCAATTTGGTGATGTATCTGCTGTTGGCGATAATCGGAATTTTTGGGCTGCCGCTGGCGATCTGGTCGCGCACCGGTGCGTTGATGGTTGTCAAAGCGTACTGTGCATCGGTTTTCTGGCTGTACCGCGTGACCTGTGGTTTGCATGTGGAGTTTCGCGGTGAAGTGCCCGAGGGCGAGGTGCTGGTTTGTTCTAAGCACATGTCTTTTATGGATATTTTAATGCTGGCCTATATGGTGCCCCGCGTGAAGTTTATTATGAAACGTGAATTGATTTGGGCTCCGGTGCTTGGGTTTTATGGTTGGCGGATCGGGTGTCCGCCGGTTGAGCGGGGCAAGAAGGGCCAGGCGATGCAAAAAATGGTTAAACACCTGGAGGACGATAAGGATGTTGGGCAGACAGCTATTTTCCCACAAGGTACGCGGGTTTTGCCCGGTGCCAAGGACAAGTATAAAATTGGGGCTGGCGTAATTTATTCGCGTATGGGAAAGCCGTGTGTGCCTGTTGCCACGAATGTTGGCGTGTTCTGGGCGCGCCATTCGCCGATTCGCAAACCTGGTACGGCGGTGCTGGAGTTCTTGGAACCGATTCCGGCGGGCCTGGAGTTGAGGGAATTTATGGCCAAGCTGGAAGATGTGATCGAGACGAACTCGGATCGTCTGATGGTCGAGGCCGGTTACGAGTTCGCGAAGTAGCTATTTATCTTCACCAAACCGGTTATCTACGAGTGACTTTAGCGCTTGTCCCAGCTCTGTGGCTTGTGGGCCGGTTGTTTTAACTTCGATCTGGGAACCACAGGCAGCGGCCAGCATAAGAAGACCCATAATGCTGTCGCCCGATGCCTGATTGCCATCGCGAAAAACTTCGGCGTCGGCGTCGTAATGTTCAACCACATCGACGAACTTGGCCGAGGCGCGGGCGTGTAGGCCTTTTACATTTTTGATGTCGAGGATCATAATAAACCCTTTGGTTAAGCTATAGTTTTTGTAGTGCAATTCAGGTACTTGTGGCCGGCGGTAACGGCGCGGGCGACGGCCTCTTTCAGTCTCATTCTGCGTGCCTTGGCCAGTTTTACAAGCAACGGCAAATTAGTACCGTAGATTACAGCGCAGTTATCGGCTTTGCAGGCTTCAACAGCCAGATTAGACGGTGTACTGCCGAACATGTCAGTGACGACGACGACGCCATCACCTGTATCGACGGCATTAACAGCGGCATTGATTTCGGCTTGTTTGGCGTCGCGGTCGCATTCAGCGCCTATGGCGACTGACCTGATGCCGACTTGATGCCCGACAACGTGTTCCAGCGCCAACAGATATTCGCGTGCTAAACCGCCATGAGCTACAATTACGATACCAATCACTTCTTAACCGTTCCTTTCAGTGCCATTAACGTATCCGCCTGTCGATCCAATTCCCGGTGGCGAATAGACACCTGCCAACCGTCTTCTGCAAGCAGTTTTGCGAGGCTTTCTGTCACACTCACGGATCGGTGTTTTCCGCCCGAACATCCAAGTCCGATGGAAAAATAGGCCTTACCCTCTTTGCGGTAGGCGGGCAGCAGCAGGCGACACATGCCGCAGAGCTGTTCAAAGAACGCATCATAGAGCGGGTCCGCCTTGACGAATTCGGCGACAGCTTTGTCCGTTCCATTCAGCGCACGCAGGTCTTCTTGCCAATGGGGGTTTTGCAAAAACCGGCAGTCGATGATCATATCAACACCACGCGGAGTGCCGCGTTTGTAGGAAAATGACTGCACCGAAATAGCAAGGCTGTGGGATTGGTCGTAATCGAATATCCTGCCCATTTCGGCCTTCAGGTCGTGCGGGGAAAAATCGGTGGTATCGATCAGGATATCGGCGCGGTCACGCAGGCTTTGCAGCAGATCGGTTTCATAACGGATGCCGACAATCGGGGCCTCGTCCGGGGCGGCGGGATGGCGGCGGCGGGTTTCGGTGAAGCGGCGCAGCAGGGTTTCTTCGTTGCAATCGAGGAACACCAGCGTCGGCGGGGTTTGCGCGTCACTGTCCAGAATTTCCAGAATGGCGGTTGGGTCAAACCCGCGTGTTCGTGTGTCTATGCCAATTGCCAGCGGGCGTTCAACGGGGCCACCGGACAGCAGGCGCGGCAGTAGATGCATGGGCAGATTGTCGATGGCCTCATAGCCCATGTCCTCGAGAATATGAATCGCGGTCGAGCGCCCGGCACCAGCGGGGCCGGTTATCAGAAGAATTGGTTTATCGGTCACAAGGGACATTTATGCCTCGGGTGTTGGTTACTCTACCCGCCCGATTTGCATCAGTTGGTTAAGTGCTGCGGCGAGATTAGGGGTATCTTTGCCAAAAACGAGATCAACCTCAATACCCAATATCGTGAGGGAGCGGCGGGGCGGCAAGCGATCCGGTTCGATCTGGTCTAGATCGACGACGTGGGTGATAAGGGTTGTCGGCAGAGCTTTGGCGGCCAGAAGACCTATGCCGCGTGCCTCTATCATGCCATGAATGGCAGGGGGACAGTGGGCTTTTAGTACGCCTTCAATGTTGGTTACATTTACGCGATCATCGGCTACTAGAACGGCGTCCATTCCCATCAATGCCAGCGCTAGTGTGGATTTACCTGAGCCCGACGTACCTATGATCAACAGGCCTGATTGGCCGTAAGTCACGCAGGTTCCATGCAGGGTGGTTTCGGTTGTCATCAGACTGGCAGGAGGACAGTGAAACGCGCACCGGAGGGGGTGTCGGGGTCGTCTCCATAGATATTTTCCGCCCATATTTCACCGCCGTGTGCTTCGACGATCTGCTGGGAAATCGACAAACCAAGGCCGGAGTTGTTGCCAAATTCTTGTTTGGGCCGGCTGGAATAGAAACGTTTGAAAACATCTTCCAGATTATCATCGGGGATGCCGCAGCCGGTGTCTTCTATCACAATAGCGACTTCGCCGCGTTCGTGTTGGAATACACTTACGGTCACCGAGCCGCCTTTGGGCACAAAGGAAACCGCGTTCGAGATAAGGTTGACGAACACCTGTGCCAAGCGACTT
The DNA here is from genome assembly GCA_002367255.1 of Rhodobacterales bacterium UBA3089. Classification (GTDB taxonomy): domain Bacteria; phylum Pseudomonadota; class Alphaproteobacteria; order Rhodobacterales; family Rhodobacteraceae; genus NORP23. The sequence goes on from DFBD01000238.1 coordinate 9,453, forward strand.
TTCAGCCCGATAATGTTTGGTGTGGTTTCATCAAAATTGCTAATTATTGATACGCCGTCTGCTGTTGCCAGTTCCGATTGGTAATCAACCAGATCGCGCAGCATTTTGACCACATCAATCGTGACCATCTCGTCTGTCGCCAGTTCCGCGTCCAGACGCGAAGCGTTGGATATATCGGTGACAAGGCGGTCCATGCGGTTCACGTCGTCGCGGATGACATCCATCAAGCGTTCCCGCGCTTCGTCGTTCTTGACCAGTCGCATGGTCTCAACCGCAGAACCGAGCGAGGTTAGCGGGTTTTTAAGCTCGTGGGCGACATCGGCGGCAAAAGCCTCGTTTGCTTCGATGCGGTCATATAGGGCGGTTGTCATGTTGCGTAGCTGACGGGAAAGATCGCCGATTTCGTCAGGGCGCGAGGTAAGATCGGGGATGTCGATGCGTCCCGGACTAATGCGGCCGGTGTTTTGCACGCTACCTTTTTGGGCGGCCATTGCAAGTTGGCGCAAAGGGCGGCCAATGGTGTTGGCCAGCAGGATTGAAAGGAAAACGGAAGTCACGGCGGCCAGTATGAATATTTCAAGAATTTGCTGTCGCTCGTTCCAGATATACCCGTCGATTTCCCCGCCACGTGTGGACAGAACAACCGCGCCGACCATATCACCGTCATGTGAGACGGGGACAGCGACGGTAACGATCAATTGCTTGATTTCGTTCATGGTCGTCGCAAGCGTGGAATCGTCTGCGATCATAGACCGAACGGCAATCGCGGAGCGAAATGCCATCAAATAGGATTCATCTGCCGGTGCTGGTCGCGTTACAAACACTGCGGCAAGCCTTGTCCATGCATCATTAAGGATGTCACCAACAGACTCTGTCTGGGGTTCGGTGACAGGGTTTTCGTCGCGATGATACACCTCGGGGCGGGCACCAATATCGGTGATCAAGTATCCTTCGGGCGAAAACAATTGTGCGCGGGCATTGATCGGTTCTGCAAGGGTTTCGAGCGTTGTATACAGCGTGGGCTCGTATAAATCCGAGATGTCGGAAAACTCCATTTGGAACTCAAGCGAGGTGGCAAGAACGCTGGCATCCGCAAGCAAGGTTTGTTTGCGAAGGTCAGTCAAACTGGTGCGCGATTGGCTGAGAAACAGGATGCCGGACACCAGCAAGCTTAACGTCACAAGGTTAAAAATGATAATCTTACGGGTTAGTGGCGAACGCGAGCCTTCCATCGCCCGCCCGATTTTATCGGGTACTGCGTCTGTAACCATCGATGGTATCGGGCGTTGGAATTTGGGGCGGCGCATTGGAGCCTATGCCTCGATAAATCGATAGCCGATGCCGTAAAGGGTCTCGATCGAGGCAAAGTCAGGATCGCCCTTACGCAACTTTTTGCGCAGGCGTTTGATATGGCTGTCGATCGTGCGGTCGTCCACGTAAACCTGATCGTCGTAGGCCACGTCCATCAGCTGGTCGCGGCTTTTCACCACGCCCGGGCGGGTAGCAAGGGACTGTAGCAATAGGAATTCGGTTACGGTCAACGCTACATCGACGTTTTTCCACACAACTTTGTGGCGAAGCGGATCCATTTGCAGCGATCCACGCATGAACGAACTGTCCTCGGGCGCGCGCTGTTTCTCGCTGCCTTCAGCCCCTTCTTTACGACGTAAAATGGCCTTGATGCGTTCGATCAAAAGACGTTGCGAGAACGGTTTGCGCATATAATCATCCGCCCCCATCCGTAGGCCCAAAACCTCGTCGATCTCGTCATCTTTGGAGGTCAGGAAGATCACCGGCATTTCCGAGGTCTTGCGTAACCGGCGTAGCAATTCCATGCCGTCCATACGCGGCATTTTGATGTCAAAGACCCCCATATCCGGTTCGTCGTTCAACAGCGAGGAAAGCGCACTGACCCCGTCCGTAAAGGTTATTACCTCGTACCCTTCTGATTCCAATGCGATTGAAACGGATGTCAGGATATTTCGGTCGTCGTCTACCAATACTATTCTAGCCATTGCGCACCCCGTTGCTTGTGTACGCTTATATAATCGCGGAAGCAGGCCAGCGTTGCAACCCATCTGTTTCAGTTACTTGTTTTCGTCAAGTTTGGAAAAATTGTGCGATGCGACAAAATCTCGCTGGATTCACAAAAATGTCATGTTATAGGAAAGGCCTTCTTTGCTGCACGATGGAATCGGCAGGTTGTCGAATTTGTTGTCGGGATTGGCCCTCCCGGATATGCGGTAATCTCTCTGTTAGGAGGGGTTTGTCATGGCACACGTAAACCCCTCAACATGTTTTAAGGAGCGTACATCAATGGAAACAGGCAAGGTCAACCCGACCCAGACGTTAGGGAAGACTGGCATTCCAGATGTCGGCACAGTTCACTACAATTTACAGGAAGCCGCTTTGATGCAGGCTGCCGTTGTTAATGGCGAAGGCGAGATCGGTAACGGGGGTGCTTTCCTGGTCTCTACCGGCAAGCACACCGGACGGTCGCCTAACGACAAATTCGTCGTTCGCGAAGCATCAGTTGAAGATTCTATCTGGTGGGAAAATAACAAACCGATGGACCCGGCAGCCTTTGACGTATTGCACGCCGACATGTTGGCCCACATGAAAGATGGCGAGGTTTACGTCAACGATCTGTTCGGCGGCGCGGATCCTGCATACCGCTTGAACGTTCGCGTTATAACCGAGCTGGCGTGGCATGGCCTGTTCATCCGCCACCTTTTGCGCCGCCCCGACATAACCGAGCTGGAAACATTCCTGCCCGAGTTTACCATCGTCAACTGCCCCAGCTTCAACGCTGATCCGGAACGGCACGGGTGTCGTTCGGAAACTGTGATCGCGATCTCGTTCGAGAAGAAGCTGGTACTGATCGGCGGGACGTCTTATGCGGGCGAAAACAAGAAATCTGTGTTCTCGATCCTGAACTACCTGTTACCGGAAAAAGGCGTGATGCCGATGCATTGCTCGGCCAATCATGCGCCAGACAATGTGAATGACAGCGCGGTGTTCTTTGGTTTATCGGGGACGGGCAAAACGACCCTTTCGGCTGACCCTGAACGCACGTTGATCGGTGACGACGAACACGGCTGGTCGGATGAGGGTATCTTCAACTTCGAAGGCGGGTGTTACGCGAAAACTATCAACCTGAGCGCCGAAGCCGAGCCCGAGATTTATGCGACGACGGATAAGTTCGCGACGGTAATCGAAAACATGGTCTATGATCCCTACACCAAGGAACTGGACTTTGCCGACGATAGTCTGACGCCAAATATGCGTTGTGCGTATCCATTGGATTACATCGACAACGCGTCGGAAACGTCGCGCGGTGGTGTGCCCAAGAACGTCATTATGCTGACGTGTGACGCCTTCGGCGTTCTGCCGCCCATCGTTCGGCTAACGCCCGCGCAGGCGATGTATCACTTCTTGTCCGGTTTCACGGCGAAGGTTCCGGGTACCGAAAAAGGCGTTGTTGAACCTATCCCGACGTTCTCTACTTGTTTTGGCGCACCATTCATGCCGCGCCGCCCCGAGGTTTACGGAAACCTTTTGCGTAAGAAAATTGCGGAAACGGGCGCGAGCTGCTGGTTGGTTAACACTGGCTGGACAGGTGGCCCGAAGGGTGTTGGCTCGCGTATGCCGATCCGTGCGACACGTGCGTTGCTAAGTGCGGCGTTGAACGGCAGCATGGATGATCGCGAATTCCGCGTTGACCCGAACTTCGGTTTCGAGGTTCCCATTTCCGTCAAAGGTGTAGCCAAGGTTCTGCTGGATCCACGACAAACATGGAGCGAGGGCGCAGAGTACGACGTGCAGGCTGCGAAGCTTGCGAATATGTTTGCCGACAACTTCAAACAGTACGAACCATTCGTTGATGACGAGGTTTTGGCCGCAGCGATTAAAGCGCAGTAATCGCGCAAACAGCTTGACAAAAACATGGCGTCGCCCCGAAAAGGGCGGCGTCTTTTCGTTAGGAACACCATGGGAAACTTCGCCGTCGCATCCGGCCATCATCTGACCACCCAAACCACAGCCGAGGTTTTGCGTGCGGGCGGTACGGCCGTAGACGCGGCAATCGCGGGTGCGCTGATGGCTTGTGTGGTCGAACCGGTGTTGGCCTCGCCGTTGGCTGGTGGCTTTTTGATGGTGGCGCCTCCGAATAAACCAACGCAGGTGTTAGATGCTTTTGTCCAGACGCCGAAACGCAAACGCACCCTTGCTGACGTGGACATCCGCGAAATCGAGGTGGATTTCGGCCAAAGCAAACAGACATTCTACTGCGGCGCGGGCACAATCGGCACGCCCGGACTTGTCCCCGGCTTATTTGAGGCGCACAGCGAATTCGGACGCATCCCGATGGCCGAACTTGCCGCGCCCGCGATTGAAGCTGCCCGCACAGGCACCCCGATTACTGCTTTTCAAGCCGAAGTCTTGGGGTACGTCGAGGCGATCTTTATGGCCTCCGAAGGTTCGCGGGCGCTTTATGCCCCGACCGGCAAGCTGCTCGGCGAAGGGGATATTCTGGCAAACTCCGATATGGGCGATGTGCTGGAAATCATGGCGTTGGAAGGCGCGCGTTTCTTTCAGGAAGGCGAGGTTGCGCAAGCATTGCTTTCGCTTGATGGAGGGCACCTGACTGGCGATGACCTAAAATCTTACCGCCCCATTGGGCGTAAACCCTTACAATTCATACGCGGCGGGGTGGAGGTGGACCTGAACCCCGCGCCTAGCCTCGGCGGGGTGCAAATTGCGTTGGCGTTACAGACGTTGCCTGCCGACCCTGATGATCGTCAGTTGGCGCGGTGCCTTTTTGAGGTCGCGCGTATTCGCAAGGAAACCGACCTCGATCACCACCCACTGAATGGCGAGAAAATCCTGCTAGACCCCGCGATGGTTGGCAGTCTTCGCAAAACCCTAAGCGCACATCAAGCAGCGACGCGGGGGACGACGCATATTTCTGTGATCGATCAAAATGGTATGGGGGCCGCGTTTACCCTTTCGAACGGCGAGGGCTGCGGGGTGATTGTTCCGGGTACGGGGATCATGGCCAACAACATGTTGGGCGAAGATGACCTTGTGCCCGACGGCATAAATTCATGGGTTGAGGATACGCGGTTGGCCTCCATGATGTGCCCGATGGCGTTGCGGGATGGCGGCCTGACGATGCTGGGTTCGGGCGGGTCGAACCGCATTCGTTCCGCCTTGGCGCAGGTGGCATTAAAGCTGATCGACAGGGGGGTGGCGCTGGAAGATGCTGTTCAAGCCCCGCGCATGCATATTGATGACACACCCCAAATTCTGGACTTCGAGGACACCGGAACCGAGGAACACCGCGAGGCTCTGCTGGCGGAATTTCCGTCTGCTAACCCGTGGCCGCAGCAATCAATGTTCTTTGGCGGGGTCCATGCGGTACGCCAGACCATGCACGGCTTTGAGGCCGCCGGTGATGGCCGCCGTTCAGGGGCTGTGTTAACCAAATAACCCGCGCCGCAGAAGGTTCAGCCCTGCGAATGCCAGCACAAATAAAGTGATTTTTCGAAACTTTTCCTGATCGAGCCGATCCTGCACTTTAAATCCGATGGCCATGCCTGCAAACGCTGGAAGGATCATCCATGCGGACAATGGCGTGGTGACTTTGTTCAGCAATCCCGACTGCAAATGTGCGCCCGTCAACACGATTGCCCCGACAAGGAAAGATATTCCCTGAATACGGACCATCTCGGATTTCGGAATTTTCTGGGATAGCAGGTATAGCAATATCGGTGGCCCCCAAACGCCGGACAACCCGCCAAAAAACCCCGAGATCAACCCTACAGGCATCTGAAATTTTGTCGCGAGACGTGCAGGGATATGCGGTATCCACCCAACGATTTGTAGGCTTACAAAGACGGTGATACCAGTGCCTAAGATGATGAAAAGTAAGGTTTCTGAAATTATTACAACCAGTTGCGCGAATGCATAGATTGAGAATAGCAAGACAAGGTTTAATCGCCAATACTGTTTCAAGGCCACCCATGCAGGCCCCAAACCACCGCGCAAAGATTGCCATAGGTTGGTGGTTAGGCCTGGCAAAATTAGGGCAGCTATGGCGATTTCCGCAGGCAAAACCGACCCGACCCCGCTGACGCAAATCATCGGCAACCCAAACCCGATGGCCCCTTTGGTGAAGCCGGCAAACAGCATCACAGCAAAAGCCACACCCATCGCGAATAGGCCGTATTGTGTTGTAAGGATTTGAAGAGCCTCTGTCATAGGGCATGTTATCGCCGTGATTTACAGAACTTACAATGCAATTCTGCGGCAAGATTATTCCGGTGCAGTGTATTTTTTCGAATTATTGTTGCGCTTCCATTGACGTTTCCGGTCTGAAATTCTAGGGTCTTCGCAACCGCACAAAAATGAACGTGCGACGCAACATATTTAGGTGGCCTACGGCCGTAAGGTGAATTCCATGAACAACGAAACGCAAACCGAAGTGATCTTTCCAGACCTGTTGGAACGCTGCCAGAATGCAATACCTGTGATCGAAGATATTCTGGCCTCGGCCCGAAATATGATGGCGGATCGCGTGACTATTGATGGCCGTGTATCCAGCAAAGCAGTGGAGCAGGAACAGTTTGCCGCGCATGGTCTTAGCTGGCTGGCGACCTATGTCGAAAGCCTGCGACAGATGTTGACATGGGCGCAGAATTTGCAGGTAAACGGGCGCTTGGGCGAGATGGAACGCCTGCTTTTGCAAATCGGTTTCGGAGAATACCTTAGCCAGATTCACGGCGGTATTCCTATGGCGCAGGGCGAAATCGTTCGGCTACATGATTTAGGGGTGGAGGATACCTCGACCCTCGACGGAATGCTGCAAGGAAATACCGATGCAGCGCGCAAACGGTTGGTCGATTTGATGATCGAGCGTGACGGCGTTGCGACTTTTGGTGACTGTGGCCTTGATGATGAATACGAAATGATCCGCGATCAGTTTCGTCGGTTTTCTGACGACAAGGTCGTGCCTTTCGCTCACGAATGGCATTTGAAAGACGAACTGATCCCGATGGAAATTCTGACCGAAATGGGCGAATTGGGTGTATTCGGGCTGACCATCCCTGAAGAATACGGCGGGTTTGGCATGACCAAAACCGCGATGTGTGTGGTTTCTGAAGAGCTGTCGCGCGGCTATATCGGGGTTGGGTCGCTGGGGACACGATCCGAAATCGCGGCAGAACTGATTATCGGTGGCGGGACCGATGCGCAAAAGCAGGAATGGTTGCCCAAGATTGCT
>DFBD01000238.1:16799-17449 GCA_002367255.1 Rhodobacterales bacterium UBA3089
GGCAACAAAACCTGGATCACCCACGCAGCACGCACCGACGTGATGACGATGTTGGTGCGCACCGATGGCGCAACCGACAATTATTCCGGCCTGTCGATGCTGTTGGCCGAAAAACCCCGCGGGACCGAAGATAATCCGTTTCCAGCCGAAGGGATGACCGGCGGCGAGATAGAAGTACTCGGCTATCGCGGCATGAAGGAATACGAACTGGGGTTTGACGGGTTCAAGGTGAAGGCGGAAAACCTGCTGGGCGGTGTTGAAGGACAAGGCTTCAAACAGCTGATGCAGACGTTTGAATCCGCCCGTATCCAGACAGCGGCGCGGGCGATTGGTGTCGCCCAATGTGCGATGGAATTGGGCATGAAATACGCGATTGACCGTAAGCAGTTCGACAAATCATTGATCGAATTTCCGCGTATCTACAGCAAACTGGCGATGATGGCGGTGGAAATAATGATCACCCGCCAGCTATCCTATTTCGCGGCACGCGAGAAAGATAACGGGCGGCGATGTGATCTAGAAGCAGGCATGGCCAAGCTGTTGGGGGCGCGCGTTGCGTGGATGTGTGCGGACAATGGTTTGCAAATTCACGGCGGCAACGGTTTCGCGCTGGAATACCCGATTAGCCGCGTTCTGTGTGATGCGCGGAT
>DFBD01000238.1:17598-18436 GCA_002367255.1 Rhodobacterales bacterium UBA3089
CTTTCGGTCGACCATGTTTCGTTGGTTTTGTAATACTCTTCTACGGCGGGGGTATCCGGCGGAAGAATAACCCACGGCTGTTTAGTCGATGTATAAATGTGAACATCCGGTGGCATTTTATCGGGTTCATCAAGAGTCCCGACGCGAATAAAATTGATGGCTTTGCCATTGCCGGTTCCCGTCACCAGATAGTTGCTCCAGACGGCGACACGGCACTTCGGGCAACGGACAATGTTCTGACCCGAACCACTGGGCGATTCCAGCACGGTTTCTTCGACGTTACCTTGAAGCAACTGCACGCGGTCAGCCTCGATTAATGCATTTTGCGCGAAAGATGTTCCGGTTTGCCGCTGGCAGCAACGGCAGTGACAGCCATGAACGACGAGCGGACCAGACGTCATTTTATACCGCACATGGCCGCAGGTGCAGCCGCCATCAAATGTTTCATTTTCCATAAATCGGCCCTCAATCTGTGAAACTGGAACTTACAATATGACAAAGGCCCGAAGGCTAGTCAAAGGTACGGGGGGGGCTGCGGGTTCAAGGTCTGAGTGCGGTTACCAGTCTTCCGCGTGCCGACGGGAGTTTGTTGCGACCAAGCGCGGGCATCAACCATGTTTCGATAAAGTGCCCAGTGGTGCGGAGCGCGTCGGTCACGGCTGCGCGATCATCGGTTGGATCGTCCATTCGCAAGAACCTTGGCAGCGGCAACATCAGGTCGGCGTAGTCCTTGCCGCCCTCGCGGCTAACCGCACGCCCTGATCGGGGGGAAACGTAGATTAGGTCTTGTGTACCACCTGTGGCGGCGCATTCAGAAAAGTCCAGCCCGAACCCCATG
>DFBD01000146.1 GCA_002367255.1 Rhodobacterales bacterium UBA3089
GGGAAATGAAAAAGGGGGCTCCGGTAAGTCCACCACAGCGATGCACCTGATGAGCGCTATTGCCCGTTCCGGCCACCAAGTCGGTGCGATCGATCTGGATCTGCGTCAGCAAAGCTTTTTCCGCTACATCGATAATCGCGAGGCCTATTGCGCTAACAACGATGTTGATCTGCCCATGCCCAAACGGGTCAGCTTGCGCCTTTCCACAAAGGACAGCCAGAAGGCCGCGCAAACCGAAGAGGAAACCCGTTTTGCAGACGCACTGGCGACGCTTGAGGCCGAGTGCTCGTATATCCTGATCGATTGCCCCGGTGCCCACACACGCTATGCACAGATGGCGCACGCGGTAGCGGATACGCTGATTACCCCGATGAACGACTCGCTGGTGGATTTCGACCTGCTGGCGCGGCTTGACCCGGCAACGGGCAAGGTGCTTGGCCCCTCCATCTATTCCGAAATGGTTTGGAGTGCGCGGCAGTTGCGTTCCCAAGCCGGCTTGAAGCCCGTGGACTGGGTTGTTCTGCGTAACCGGATGTCGACGCTGAACGCCCGCAACAAACGAAAGGTAGGAACGGCACTAGAGGAGCTATCCAAACGAATCGGCTTTCGCCTTATCCCCGGCTTTTCCGAACGTGTGATATTTCGCGAACTCTTCCTAAATGGGTTAACTCTGTTGGATCTAAAGGAAGTGGGTGGGCATAAACTGACCCTATCCAATATCGCCGCACGCCAAGAGGTCCGCGACCTTATCCGCGCTTTAGAACTACCCGACGTCAACATCGATTTCTAGGCCCTGTCAGGGGCTGATTACTTCGCAAGCAGAATCACGTGACGTTAACCGTGCGCAAGCTTTGCGGGCATCTGCCTCGCTTAAGCCCACGAATCGTGCGCGATACATGGTGACACCTTGCACCACCGTCACCTCGACCTTTCGGTCTGCGCCTTGCAAGGCATCAAGGTCCATCAACGCAGTTTTCAAAAGCAGTTTTTCAGTGTTGGTCCGATTGGAATAATTCCCCAGCTCGATCGACCAATCACCAAATTCCTGCACAGGTGTCAGACTGATCGTTGGCAATGGCGCAATGCTGGCGACCTTTACAGGCACTCGGAGGTTCGCCGGACGACGCACAGGCGCAGACAGTCCGCCTTGTTGAACACTCAATGACGCCACAATCTCGGTGATATCTGAATCGCTGCTTTCCGCAACTAATGTCGTCACCAGATTGTCGATATTTCGCGCCATCAATACAGCCGAGGGCGAGGCAACCGTGCTGCCGCGCATAACAGGGCGAACCGTTCGTGGCACGACCCCGGTCAACCGTATAACAGGCTCGCCCGGTCGGGAAAGGTTCAGCGCTGGCGGCCGGATCGTCGCCGCACGCGATGGTGCGCGATCAAACCCCATATCCAACAGCTTGGCGACCTGTCCGTTACGTTGCGCTGTCGAGGTTCCGCCAAACATCGCGGCAATAATCCGTTCTTCACCCCGTTCAGCGGATGCAACCAGATTGAAACCCGCGGCATTAGTATACCCCGTCTTGATCCCGTCTGCTCCACGATAGGCTGCAAGGAAGCGACGATTGGTATTGTAAACGGTTTTCACCGACGTCTCCGTCGTGATCCGGCTGAACAAGTTATAGTAATCCGGGAAATCATAAAACAGACGCCGCCCCAGCGTTGCCATATCGCGCGCGGTGGACATATGCCCCGATGCCGTCAACCCGTGTGCGTTCTTGAACGTCGTGTTGTTCATCCCCATCGCCCGCGCCGTGCTGGTCATGTAGCGTGCAAACTCTGCTTCGGAACCCGAGACCGCTTCCCCCAAAGCCGTGGCTGCATCATTGGCGGATTTCACCGCCGCCGCACGGATCAGATAGCGCAGTGCGATCCGCTGCCCTGCCCTCAGGCCCAGTTTCGAGGGTGGCTCACTCGCCGCATTGCGCGAGATCGTAACCATCTGATCAAGGCTCATCCGTCCGGATTCCACCTCGTGGAACACAACGTAAAGCGTCATCATTTTGGTTAGGGATGCCGGATGCAAACGCGTATCAGCGTTGCGTGAATGTAAAACTTCGCCCGTGCGCGCGTCCATAACCAGTGCCGCATAGGGCGCTGCGCCAGCGATACTGGCCCACAAAACAAGGGAAAGTACGAGGGATGCCCCCCGCAAAATCTTAATAAACATCGAAATCTGCCGATCGATATATGTACTGCCTCACGACCCGTTTGCCGGTGTCGTATTTGTTTTTTTGTACCATAGCACGCGTTCACCCGACAAGAAAACACATATTTTTCAGTTACTCGCAAGGTGTTGCCAAAGTGAATCAGTTTGATGGCTTTTCTTTTTATGTTGCAATGCACAATATGCCTTGACGCAGTGCAGCATAACCCTTACTTGGAGGATATAAATTCACCGGCTATGGGCCGACGACTATATTGGAGACTATTATGACTGCTAAAACATCCACTTCGAAAAAAGCCGAAACAACAACTGCCCCTAAAGGTCTTGAAGATGTAACCGCATTCGGTCAATCGAATATTGACGCGTTTACAAAAGCGTCCGAGCTTGCAACGAAAGCGGCTGAAGGCATCAACGCAGAAATCACTTCGTACTCGAAAAAATCCTTCGAAGACGGCGTTGCTGCGGCCAAAGATCTGTCTTCTGCAAAAACAGCCACCGAACTGTTCGAAAAGCAGTCCGCATTCGCACAGTCCGCGTTTGAAGGCTTCGTAGCCCAGGCGACAAAAATGAACGAAATTTTCACGGCGACAGCGAAAGAAGTAACCGCACCAATCGGCGAACGCTTTGAAGCTGCTACTGAAACAATGAAGTCCTACACTGTCTAATTCAGACCGAATGACTTTGTGAATGGATTTAGGGGGCGTTTGCCCCCTTTTCTATTTGTGTGAGGAGCTTATATACTCTGCCAAGCAAAAGACCGCAGGAATGAAGATGAGCCACACACATATTGCACCGACAATGGCATCCGATGATGACTTTGACACCGGCACTTTGACGAAGGTTAAGCCCAAAACGGCCAAGCCACCGCTTTATAAGGTATTGTTGTTGAATGACGACTATACCCCGATGGAATTCGTTGTGCATATTCTGGAACGATTCTTCGGCCTGAATGCCACGGCTGCCGAAGGCATCATGTTGACGGTCCACACCAAAGGTCTGGCCGTGGTCGGCGTTTACGCCCACGAAATCGCGGAAACCAAGGTCACGCAGGTGATGGACTACGCCCAACGCAATCAGCACCCATTGCAATGTACGATGGAAAAAGAATGAACCAATCGATTTTGGAGTCCTCGCATGACTGATCCAGCCCGTATCCTGTTGCCCTTTGACGACGAGCTGTTGTCCGCCCCCGAAACGGGCGAGGTTCTGTACATCCGTCCACCAGCGCTCCTGCCGCAAGGCTTCGCAGGTTTCCCTCATATCGTTTGTGAACAGGGTTTCAAGCCGTTTTCCGACCGCCTGACGCAGGACAACCTGACGGTTGTGCCCGAAGCATCTGGCGAATTCCCGATGGCTCTGCTGGCCCTAACGCGTAGTCGCGCTGAAAACATGGCCAACTTCGCCCGCGCCTGCCGAATAGTTTCCGAAGGTGGGTACGTCGTGGTTAGCGGTGACAAAACCGATGGCATCGACAGCATGCTAAAGGCCGTAAAGAAAGTTTACGACGTTGATGGCGTTTTATCGAAATCCCACGGCAAAGTCTTTTGGTTAACGCCAAACGCCGCCCCCCCAGAAGCATGGGAGGCTGCCGTTGAACCCAAACAAAATGCATTCGGGTATCTTACTGCACCCGGCATGTTCAGCCCTGAAAAAATCGACGTGGGGTCTGAAATGCTGACCGCATATTTTGACAAATCCATCAAAGGTGCCGTTGCCGATATTGGCTCTGGCTGGGGGTATTTGGCAAAGAATGTGCTGGAGAAGTGCGAAAGATTAACCTCCCTCGATCTGTTCGAGGCGGAATACGCTGCTCTTGAGGCATCCAAAGTAAACGTCACAGATGAACGCGCCGCATTCCACTGGGCCGATGTTACCACGATGGACAAACCGGCAGAGCCGTATCACACCGTGATCTGCAACCCCCCTTTCCATCAGGGCCGTACAGCCGACCCCGCAATCGGGATCAGCTTTATCGCCGCCGCCGCGCGCATCATGAAGCCCTCGGGACAATTTTTAATGGTTGCAAACCGCCAGTTGCCTTATGAATCGGCGATGGAAATGCACTTCAAAAATTGGGAAATCCTGGAACAGGACCGCGCCTTCAAAATCATCCGCGCACGCCGTCCGCTAAAGCGGCAAGCGTAGCGGTTACGTTTTATCTCGAAATTTCGTCCACTTTCCCCTAGTCTGCTGTTTCTGACAGTAGGGAATCACGAGGCATAAATGCACTCCTCAGTATCTGGAAAAACCGTCATCGTTACGGGCGCTGCAAATGGTATCGGTCTGGCAATCGCGCGTCGGTTTGTGGAACTGGAAGCCAACGTTGTGTTGGCTGACCGGGACGAACAACGCCTGACGACCGAGGTAGACGCCCTGCAAAATGGTGCGGGCAAGGCCATGGCCTACCACGGGAACCTGCAAGAAAAGCTGACCGTTAACAACTTGATGGCCGCAACTATCGATGCTTATGATAGCATCGACATTCTGGTTAACGCCAGCCGCCAAATCCTGCCATCCGATCCGCTTATGGACAAGGACGGTGTGTTCGAACAGCTTATGCACCAGAACGTAACCGTCAATTTACGGCTGGCACAGGCTGTGGCCAAACGAATGATCGCCCAATCCAAGAGCCGTGAAAAAGACGAGATCATCGGATCGATCGTTAATTTATCGTCTATCGCCGCAACCCGCACGATGCCCGAGTTGATGGCTTATTCGGTATCAACAGCCGCGCTAGACCAGCTGACACGTTCCTTGGCCGTGGCCTTTGCTGATCACGGCATTCGCGTAAACGGCATCGCCATGGGCAGCCTGATGAGCGCCAGCTTGCGTGAAACCTTGAAGGACAACCCTGACCTGCACGACACCATCGAAGCCGCTACCCCGCTTGGCTATATCGGCGAAGCGGACGAGGCCGCAGACGCTGCCGTGTTCCTTGCATCAAGCAAGGCAAACTTCATCACAGGTCAGATTTTGGCAGTAGATGGCGGGCGCAGCTTGGTCGACACGGTCAAAATTCCCGCGCACTAAGCTGAAGGAGGCCCCGACGTACCGCCGGGGCGCTCGTATCTATTCGTCTTCGTCAGTATCCGCAGCAGGTGTCTTGAACAGGCTCTCGGCATCCAGCTTCGGTTCTTCATCCTTAGTCTCGGACAACGTGAAATTCTCAAGGCCAGACACACTAGAAGGCACACGTGGCTCGTCCGGCATATGCAGGGATTGCTCTGTCGAGACCAGCTTCATGCGCTCGTCATCCGACATCACCTCGTCGCCACCCATTTTCTTGACGGCTTTAGCGACGGCTGCGTCCAGTTCCAACTGCTTACACATACCAAGGGCAACAGGGTCAACCGGATTGATATTGCCGATATTCCAATGTGTGCGGTCACGAATAGCCATGATCGTCGGTTTGGTTGTGCCAACCAGCTTGCTGATCTGGCCGTCTGTCAATTCCGGGTGGAACTTCACCAACCATGCAATCGCAGACGGGCGGTCCTGACGTTTGGACAGCGGCGTATAACGCGGCCCCTTACGTTTCAACTCGCCTTCGGAAGCCGGATTATGCATCAACTGCAACTTGGCTTTCGGGTTAGCCTCGCAACGTTTGATCTCCTCGGTCGTCAGCTGGGTGTTGGCGATCGGGTCAAAACCCTTGACGCCAACAGCCACTTCACCGTCCGCGATGCCGTTTACTTCAAGTTCATGCAGGCCGCAAAACTCGGCAATCTGCGTGAACGCAAGCGTTGTGTTATCTACCAGCCATACAGCAGTTGCTTTGGCCATTAATGGAAGCGCCATGTTAGTCTCCTTAAAACAAACTTGTGCCCTTGCCGAAAACTTGGCTGCGCGACGCGCTATTTAGGTTTTCGTGGGGAATTCTGAGGTGTATATAGGACAGATGATAAAATTATTAAAGACCTTTTGTTTAGCCCTGATATTTACCACCCCCGCCCTTGCCGACGGCGAGCCTGCGGGCGATTTCGACTATTACGTCATGTCCCTTAGCTGGACGCCCAGCTGGTGCGAACTGGAAGGCGACGACAGAAATTCCCCGCAATGTGACGCGGGTCAGGGATTCGGATTTACATTGCACGGCCTCTGGCCCCAATACGAAAACGGCTGGCCATCTTATTGCCGAACGCCTGAACGTGACCCCTCGCGCAGGGAAACCGACGAAATGGCCGACATCATGGGAACCAGCGGGTTGGCTTGGTATCAATGGAAGAAACACGGGCGATGTTCCGGTCTAACGGCCGACGAGTATTACGAAGCATCCCGCGAAGCCTATACCAGCGTTACCCGACCGGAGGTTTTCCGTAACCTGCCACGCGAAATGACACTGCCCCCCAAAGTGATCGAAGCCGCCTTTCTGGAAATGAATGAGAGCATCGACGCCAACGGCCTGACCCTCACCTGCAAAGCCGGTTTGATACAAGAGGTCCGTATCTGCCTGACCAAAGATCTGTACCCCAGAATTTGTGGTACTGACACTATCCGTGATTGCCAGTACAACGCCGACATGGCCCCGATGCGCTAGGCCGGCGTTACTGGTTGAAGGTTCATCGACGACCCGACGGCATTCACCCGGCGTGCGATTAGCCGTAGCCATCGCGCACTACCATCCATTTTGGTCAAAAAGTCGTCCACAATAGATTACGAAACATCTAGAACAATTTTCCCGATATGCCCCGAACTCTCAATCCGTCGATGTGCATCGGCGGCCTTCTCCAACGGAAAAGTGGAGTCCATAACGGGTGCAATCCGCCCCGCCTCAATCATCGGCCACACGATTTCGCGCAAGGCCTCAGCGATCACCGCTTTGTCCTGAACAGACCGAGGCCGTAACGTAGACCCCGTCACCGTAATCCGTTTCGCCATGATCTGGGCAAAGTTGATTTCGGCCTTGGGGCCGCCAAGAAAGGCTATCATCGCCAACCTTCCGTCTAATGCGAGCGCGCGGATATTGCGTGCAATATA
>DFBD01000178.1:0-245 GCA_002367255.1 Rhodobacterales bacterium UBA3089
GCATCAGCCGCTTCTGTGTTTTCATGCAATGTAGCCAAAATCAGCTCTAATCGCCCAGCCGCGATCTCGGCGCGGGCGGTCATCGCGACAAGTTCCTTAGCCGAAGCACCTGTGGACTGTTTTGCGGCATCAACCGACGATTTCATGTCATCAACTTGCCGCGACAAAGCGGTGATAGCCCCCCCCAATCCAGCGTCAAGATCAGTAAGCCCGCGAACACGTCGAGCCAATACATAACAGTAAAA
>DFBD01000178.1:351-4014 GCA_002367255.1 Rhodobacterales bacterium UBA3089
CACAACCTGAACACGACGCAACATTTGCGCGCGCAAACGATTCATGGATGTCGGATCTTCGAGTTCACTTTCCGAGATGGCCCGTAAATAAGTGTTCAAAACATCCAAAATGCGTGGGCTTAGATGCTCCACCTCTTCAATAGCGGCTGGCGGAACCTCCAAATACGCTTGAAAATGCAGGTACCGTGCTGATGCAAATTTCCCCAAAGATATTACCACTGGATCCAGCTCAACGAATGTTACTTTCGATTCAGCGCCACCTTGTTCATCCTCAGCCGATGCGCCGTGGCCATCATCAACGGGGGCACCATGCGAATCGGTAGCCACCTCCGAATCGCCACCCGCACTTGGAAATATCCCCGTGTACGTCACAAAAAACGCAGCGCCACCAAGGATTACAGCACCCAAAACCCCAAAAATAAGGCCTTTCTTGCCTTTTTTAGAGGTGTCTTCATTTTGCGACATTGCTACTTCAGTCATGCTTCGTTCCGATGGCCGTTATTATTTCGAAACCTGTTTAATCTGAACTTTGCTAACTAATTATTAAGGCTCCGCGATTCATGATGCCTTCGGACAAACTAGCGCCAGAACGGTGCTGGATAAGTGACGGGGATGTTCGTTGGTACAAATTCTAAATTCGTGGAACACGTTGGATCCACAAAAGAAAATCGTTGTTGTGTTGGCTTCAATTGCCACTCTTGTCGCGTTTTTCGGCCTCGTGCGGGTGGTGAATACTCCTAGTATGACATTGCTGTATTCGGGGTTGGATTCTGCCGCGTCAGGGGAGATTGTCGCCTCGCTGGAGCAAAAATCGATTCCCTTCGAGATTCGCGGTGATGCTATCTATGTTGATTCAAACGAACGCGATCAAACGCGCCTTTCATTGGCAAGCGAGGGACTGCCGTCTAACGGCATCGCCGGATACGAGTTGCTGGATTCACTGTCCGGTTTCGGAACCACTTCGCAGATGTTCGACGCCGCTTATTGGCGAGCGAAAGAAGGGGAGTTGGCACGGACAATCCTGACCTCCGCCCGTATAAGCATGGCGCGCGTACATATCGCAAACGCTGTACAGCAACCGTTTAGTCGAGGGGTCGAGCCTTCGGCTTCTGTTACTGTTTCTGTCAAAAGTGGAGCCCTTGATGTTGGGCAAGCCGAAGCGATCCGATATTTGGTCGCGGCTGCCGTTTCAGGCATGGTGCCAGAACAGGTTGCCGTTATTGATAGCGAATACGGTGTTATTCTACAGCCCGGCACAGCCAGCAACTTTAGTTCAGGAACTGGCGAGTTGGACGCTCGTGCGCAGGAATTGCGCGAAAATATAGAGCGCTTGTTAACCGCCCGCGTAGGTGCCGGAAACGCCGCTGTTGAGGTAATGATTGAAGCGCAAAGTGAAAGTGAAACGGTCACCGAACGGATTCTCGACCCTGAGCGATCCGTCCCTATAAGCTCAGATATCGAGACCAACACGGAAACCAGCTCTGGTGGCGCGGGTGGTGCTGTTACGGTTGCCTCAAATCTGCCGGACACTGGCGACAATGCAGGAGGGGGTCAGACCAGCAGTAACCAGTCGCAATCGCGCGAGCGGATTAACTACGAAATTTCCGAAACGGTACGTGAACGCGTTCATCTCCCGGGTGACATCGCCCGTCTCAGCGTGGCTGTATTAATTAATCATGAAACCATCGTCGACGCGAATGGAGCAACGACCACAGTGCCGCGCTCGGAGGCCGAGATCATAGCGTTCCAGGCGTTAGTTCAATCTGCTGTTGGGTTTAATGCTGAGCGCGGCGATGTGATTACTATTGAAACCATGCAGTTCCCCACCCCCCCGGTTCTGGGTACAGCGGCCAGTGCCGGATTTCTTTCTGGCTATGCGTTCAACATTCCCGCGATCTTACAGATGGCGGTGCTTGCGCTTGTTACCTTAGTACTCGGAATGTTCGTAGTTAAACCGATATTAACCAATCCTGCACCACAACTAAACCAACTGCCATTAGAGCCGATGGCGGTGCTTGGCAGTAACGCCGGCTATGGGTCAACCGAGGCGCTAACCGAAGTGCCTGCATTGGAAAATACACCCAAAGACCCAGTTGAAATATTGCGAGAAACCATTGCGAAGCGATCAGAAGAATCAGGGCATCTTTTGCGAAACTGGATTGAAACGGAAGCCCAAAAACAGAAAGAGCAGGTCACTTAATGGCATCGATCAGACTTGAAAAATTCGCCTATGTACACCACTCGGAACCCGGGACAAAACTGGTGAGTGGTGAAGAAATCGAAGCCATCCGTAAAGAGGCATTCGAGGCGGGCGTTCGCGACGGCGCGGCTGCTGCCACCGATGCATTTTCATCGGAACAATCCAGATGCCTGTCCCGCGTTCAAGAGGTTATCGGTGACACCTTCTTCGCCCGCGAGGAAGCACATCGGTTAGCACTATCCTCCTTACGCCCACTAATTGAGTCCTTAGCCGAGGCGATGGCCCCCGCACTAAGCAACGCCGGTCTGTCTGCCGAGATTGCCAAGATCGCCGAGGAAGCGGCAATCCGAGCCCCGGATGATACGTTGACCGTATTTGTACCCTCCGGCATGGGTCGCAATATCACTGAAATTCTGCACCACACAAATCCTGCGGTTTCGATTTCCGAAGACCCGATGCTGCAATCCACACAGGCCCGCGTCAATTGGAGCGGAGGGTTTGACCTTATCGATTTGGGTTCAACATCCGCTGCCGCAATTGCTGCAATTGACGGGTTTTTCAATGAAGTAGAACATTTGCCGGAAATGGAAATTCGACATGCAAACTAACGAACACGATACAAACTCAGATCTCGACGAAAATGGCGCAGGCGTTCTGTCAAATTTGCGAAGCAAATCGTTGATGAGCGTGCAAATCGAGGTAACGGTTTCAGTCGGGAAAACCCGCCTGCCTCTGTCGGAGCTTATCAAGTTGGAAAAAGAATCTGTACTGCAGCTGGACAGCCGTATCGAAGACCCGGTTGATATTTACGTTGGTGACAGATTGGTTGCGCGCGGCGAACTGGAGGAAGTGACGGAAGAGGCCGGGCACCTTGGCGTTCGCTTAACCGAGGTCGCCGATCTTTCCGGTGGGGTGTAAGCTTTGAGCATCGGTCGGGTATTTCTGCCCACTCTCGTCACAATAGTACTTCTTGCGATCTGGATCGAACCGGCCGTCGCGCAAGATCTTTCGATAGACATAGGCAGCGATTCTTTATCGTTACGAACGGTGCAGCTATTCGTGCTACTAACAGTCCTTAGCCTCGCGCCTGGGCTGGCAATAATGCTGACCTGCTTCCCGTTCATGGTAACTGTACTGTCAATTTTACGCCAAGCGATCGGTGTACAACAAGCGCCACCGAACATGATGATCGTCAGCTTGGCAATGTTCTTGACCTGGTTCGTGATGGAGCCTGTTTTTACCGAAGCGTGGAAGACCGGAGTCGAGCCGCTGATGCAGGAGCGTGTTACAGCAGAGGAAAGTTTCAGATTACCGATCGCACCATTCCGGGTTTTCATGGAGTCCCGCATCTCGGCGGAAACATTGTCCATGATGATAGACATTTCACCAACACAAGTTGCGCCCGATCAAGACATCCCATTGTCAATTCTGTTGCCCTCATTCCTATTGGGGGAAATCCAGCG
>DFBD01000178.1:4151-10701 GCA_002367255.1 Rhodobacterales bacterium UBA3089
GGAGTTACGGCGGGTAATTCCTCCGAATGGGTTGATTGTTATAAAACCTCGGCACAAAGTTACGTCAAATTGTAATGGAGGTCACATGCACGATTTAGATGGAAAAGTTGCTATCATCACGGGCGCCAGCCGCGGGATCGGCGCAGCGACAGCCGTTGCCTTGGCAAATGCGGGCGCCTCTGTAGTGCTAGCGGCGCGTACGCTTGAACAAACCGAAGCGAATGCCGCCCGAATTCGGAAAGATGGAGGTAATGCCATCGCCGTTACATGTGATATTTCCAACTTTTCGGCGATGGAGGGTGCTGTCGCTAAATGCATCGAAACTTACGGCAAACTGGACATTTTCGTTGGTAATGCAGGCGTGATCGACCCTATAGGTCCGCTGGCAACGTCAAATCCAACAAGCTGGACACAGGCCGTTCAGATAAATCTGATCGGAGCCTACAACGGGCTTCGGGCAGTACTGCCAATCATGCAAGCACAGCAAAGTGGAACGGTTATCAATATAAGTTCGGGTGCAGCGCATTCCCCGATGGAAGGATGGAGCCATTATTGCGCGGCCAAGGCAGCAACAGCTATGCTGCTAAACAACGCGCAATTAGAGCATGCAAACGATCATATCCGGTTCTTGGGCTTTCGCCCCGGAACGGTCGCGACCTATATGCAATCGGCGATCAAAGCGTCTGGCATTAACCCGGTTAGCCAGATGGACCCATCTGACCATTACAAACCGGAGTGGCCAGCACAAGCAATTGCATGGATGTGTACACCGGATGCCGATGAATTCCTTGGCCAGGAATTGTACATGGGTGACGAGGAGCTTCAGCGGCGCGCCGGATTGATTTAGTTCGACATCTGAATTTGAGTGACCGTCGGATATGGAATATCAATTCCGCCTTTGTCGAAAGCATCTTTGACTGCGCGCGTCATATCACATTTGAAGTTCCAGTGATCGCTGCGATCACACCAAACCCGTACCGTGAAATCGACCGAGCTGTCGCCAAGGTTGGTAACCTTGACAAAGGGTGCTGGCTCCAAATGAGAGCGCTCGTCCGCCTCGATCAATTTGTGTAAAATTTTCTCGGCTTTCTTCAGATCAGAATCGTAAGAAACTCCGAAAACCCATTCTGCACGACGCGTGTCATAAATTGAGTAATTCGTAATTGACGAGGCCCAAATATCCCCGTTCGGGATCGTAACCTGCACATTGTCTGGCGTGACAAGCTCAACTGTAAATAGACGAATCGACTTTACAGTACCCGATTCGCCTGCCGCCGTAATGTAATCGCCAACTTTGAATGGTCGAAACGCCAGCAGCATAACACCAGCGGCAAGGTTGGAGAGCGTGCCTTGCAACGCCAAGCCGATAGCCAAACCAGCCGCGCCAACCAGTGCCACTAACGAAGTTGTCTGCACCCCGAAACGGGCAAGAACAAAAATGGCGGCGAATATCAGTATGGTATACCGCACGATGCTGGCTAGAAACCCAAACAGAGTCTCGTCCAACTCGGCGTATTGTTTGCCCAATGCACGCAATTGGTTTCCGATAAAGCTTGATAACCAAACTGCGGCAACCAGTATTGCTGCAGCAATAAACACGTTAACCAATATCTCTGTGAACCATTCCATCATATTATCCTTTAACCAATGTGTCCCTGATTTTCACCGATCTGCCCGCGATGTAGCAGAACGTGATCTAGCAGCACACAGGCCATCATCGCTTCGCCAACCGGAACCGCACGAATACCCACGCAGGGGTCATGTCGGCCTTTGGTAATAATCTCGGTGTTTTCACCCGATGTTGTAATCGTATTTCGCGGTGTCAAAATTGACGAAGTGGGTTTTACTGCGAAACGACAAATCACTTCTTGCCCTGTCGAAATGCCGCCTAAAATTCCACCCGCGTGGTTGCTGGAAAACTCGGGACCGTCGGGGCCCATAGTAATTTCGTCCGCATTTTCCTCGCCGGTCAGCGTCGCTGCATCCATGCCTGCACCAATTTCAACGGCCTTCACTGCGTTGATCGACATCATCGCGGTTGCGATATCCGTATCCAGTTTGGCATAAACCGGTGCGCCAAGGCCTGCGGGTAGCCCCGAGGCGGCCACCTCGATCACGGCACCAACAGAGCTGCCGGTTTTACGCAATCCTGACAGATACTCGTCCCACTTTGCGGCCATCACGGCGTCTGGCGTCCAGAAGGGGTTTGCCTCAACCTCAGCCATATCAAACCGGTCACGACTAATCTTGTGCGGGCCCATTTGAACCATATATCCGGTAATTTTCAGGTCTGGCAGAAGCGATTTCAGAACCTCTCGCGCCACACCGCCAGCGGCAACTCGTGCCGCAGTTTCACGTGCGCTGGAACGACCGCCACCGCGATAATCACGGTTTCCATATTTCTGGAAATAGGTGATATCCGCATGACCTGGCCGAAATTTCTCGTGGATATCGCCATAATCCTTCGAGCGTTGATCTGTGTTACGAATCATCAACTGAATGGGCGTACCCGTCGTTTTGCCTTCAAATACACCGGATAAAATCTCAACCTGATCGGCTTCTTGCCGTTGTGTTGTGAATTTATTTTGCCCCGGTTTACGCTTATCCAGCCAATGCTGAATCATATCAGCCGTCAACGGAACATTCGGCGGACAGCCGTCAACCACTGCACCCAATGCCGGCCCGTGGCTTTCGCCCCAAGTGGTTACACGAAATAGATGGCCGAATGAATTCATAGACATGGCGTCAACTCCTTTACAAGTTCAATACCGCAAGCCTTACCGCGTAAAAAGCCCCTTTTCACCATACCTCTTGCAATTTCTGCCGTTCTGGCTAGTGTCGGCACTGCCTCGGGGGGCCAGAAATGGCTGAGACGCGATAATGCGGACCCGTTGAACCTGAACCGGATCATGCCGGCGTAGGGAAGGTGCGACGGGCGACCGTCCCTCCGACCTTTGCGCCGCAGTAAATGGAGGACCATATGAAACGATCCCTTCTCGCTGCGGCCCTTGTCACCTTTGGTGGTGCAACTTGGGCTGAAACTCCGACCTTAACGGTCTATACTTACGACAGCTTTGTGTCCGACTGGGGGCCTGGCCCTGCGGTTGAGGCTGCATTCGAGGAAACCTGTGGATGCGATTTGGTGTTCGTCGGCGCTGGTGATGGCGCAGCACTGCTGGCGCGATTGAAACTGGAAGGTGCGCGAACCAAAGCAGATGTTGTTTTGGGGCTGGATACCAGCCTTATCGCAAACGCCAAAGCGACCGAAATGTTTGCACCACACAACGGAATTCCTGCTGGGTTGGATTTACCTATCGAGTGGTCGGATGACGTATTCCTGCCCTACGATTGGGGATATTTCGCGTTTGTGTACGATAAAACTCTGTTACCCAACCCGCCCGCTAGCTTCACCGCGCTTCTGGATAGTGATGTCAGCATTATTATTCAAGACCCGCGCAGCTCTACTCCGGGTCTTGGTTTGTTGCTGTGGGTTAAAGAAGTTTATGGTGACGACGCCGCCAAGGCTTGGGAAACTCTGTCGCCGCGCATAATCACCGTAACCAAAGGCTGGTCTGAAGCTTACGGTATGTTCCTTGAAAATGAGGCCGACATGGTATTGAGTTATACGACCTCACCAGCCTATCATTTGATTGCCGAAGAAGACGACACCAAAGCCGCCGCAATTTTCGATGAGGGGCACTACATGCAAATTGAAGTCGCCGCTAAAGTTGCCGGATCGAAACAAGAGCAGCTCGCTGATGCGTTCTTTGATTTCATGATGTCGGACACGTTCCAGTCCATCATCCCGACAACAAACTGGATGTACCCGGCAATACTGCCTTCGGATGGCTTACCTGAAGGGTTCATCGCAGAAAGCACACCGCAGAAAGCCTTGCTGATCGCCATTGATGATGTCGAGGCCATACGTGAAGAGGCACTAGCTGAATGGTTATCCGCCCTCAGTCAATGAACCCAGTGGCCCGTTGGTCAGGTCTGGCAGCGCTACTTTTTGTAGTGCTGCTGGTGGCTGGCCCGTTAGTGGCACTATGGTTAAGGGCCAGTACGCCGAGCATATTAACCAGTTCTGATTGGGCCGCCGTACGGTTTACGCTTTTTCAAGCCACTCTTTCTGCCAGTCTCAGTGTTGTATTGGCGATCCCCGTTGCCCGCGCCTTGGCGCGCAGATCATTCCACGGGCGGTCGATATTGGTCACGCTACTGGGCGCGCCGTTTTTACTGCCGGTAATCGTCGCCATTTTCGGTTTGTTGGCAATATGGGGGCGGTCGGGATTTGTATCGCAGATCCTACTATCCATCGGTGCCGAGCGATTGAACATCTATGGCCTTTCCGGGGTGTTGCTAGCGCATGTTTTTTTCAACCTACCGCTGGTTACACGTCTTATCCTGCAAGGCTGGACCCGCATTCCAGTCGAGCATTTTCGACTAAGCGCACAACTAGGAATGTCGCCCAAGGACCTATTCCTTCGGTTGGAATTGCCGATGCTGCGCAGCATTTTGCCCGGCGCATTCCTTTTGGTTTTCCTGCTTTGCGTGACCAGTTTTGCAGTCGCGCTAACTCTTGGCGGCGGACCAAAAGCAACAACAGTAGAGTTGGCAATCTATCAGGCCTTACGCTTTGAATTCGACTTGGGGAAGGCCGCCTATCTTGCCCTAATTCAATTCGTGATCTGCACGATCATTGCCGTCTGGTCTCTTCGTATAGCTGTACCCGTTGCGTTTGGCGGCGGATTATCGGGTGTTGTGCAGCGATGGGATGTCTCGTCAAAACTGCTGTTGTGGCAAGATTCTGCGGTTCTGCTTGCCGTGGCAGGCTTCCTCGGGGCGCCGCTAATTGCCGTCCTGGGCCGAGGTCTGCCAGCGTTATCAAACTTGCCAGCCTCCATATGGACCGCGATCCTTAACAGTCTAACCGTTGCATTGTTTTCCGCAGCCCTTTCTGTATTGCTCGCCTTGGCTTTAGCTGGGTTTATAGATGGCCTGAAAAGCCGCCGCCCCAAGGTTTCTTTCGTGGTCGAGGGGGTAGGGCTGTTAACATTAGCCGCCTCCCCATTCGTTTTGGGCACGGGGTTGTTCATCATAATTCACCCGATTGCCGACCCGTTTGCCCTTGCGCTGCCTATCACCGCGCTGGTTAACGCAGCAATCAGCCTTCCGCTAGCTTTGCGCGCTTTGCTGCCTGCGCTGCAACACAATCGCCTAGCCTATGGGCAACTTAGCGATAGTCTTGATATGCAGGGCTGGAGCCGTTTTCGCCTTACAACTTGGCCAACCATTCGTAAGCCTTTGGGGTTTTCGACGGGGTTGGCCGCCGCGCTTTCTATGGGTGATCTGGGTGTTATAACGCTGTTTGCTCCGCCAGATGTCGAAACGTTGCCATTAATCATGTATCGGTTGATGGGTGCGTACCGAATGGACGAAGCCGCCAGCGTTGCGCTGATTTTGGTTGCCCTTACCCTGACACTATTCTGGCTTTTTGATCGTGGAGGTCGCCTTGGACATCAAACTTGAAAAGTTACTAATCAAGCAAACCGATTTTTCGCTGCGTGCGGATTTAACGATTAAAGACGGTACTACCGCCATCATCGGCCCCTCCGGTGGGGGTAAGTCCACATTGTTATTGGCTATTGCGGGTTTCGTAGCCCCGTCAAAGGGAAGCATTTCGATTGGCGGCGACGTTGTTACCGATACGCCGCCCGCCCAGCGCCCTGTGACACTGCTATTTCAGGAAAATAACCTGTTCCCGCATTTAACCGTGTTTCAAAATACGGGGTTAGGGGTGCGGCCTGATCTTAAGTTATCCAAAACCCAAATTGATCAGGTCGAAGATGCTTTGAACAAAGTCGGGCTTGCTGATATGGGGTCCCGTCACCCGTCAGAGTTATCCGGCGGCCAGCGTCAACGCGTTGCCTTGGCGCGCGCACTGTTGCGGGATCGCCCTATATTAATGTTGGATGAACCGTTTGCGGCCCTTGGCCCAGCATTGCGCCATGAAATGCTGGACCTTGTGGCGCGTATTCGACAAGAGCAGGATTCGACGCTACTGCTGGTGACACATAATCCCGAAGATGCCCTGAGGATTGCGGAAAATACAATATTGGTGGCCGATGGCACTGCAATGACACCACAGCCAACTGCCGCGTTGCTTAACAATCCACCGCCCGCGCTGGCAGCGTATTTGGGCAAATAAAAAGGGCGGGAATTGATCCCGCCCTTTCAAATTCATTTACCAAAGCAATCAGTCTTTGTACTTATGTGGCGCCCACAGGCGCTTGTTTGTCAGGTACAACAGTGATGCCAAGAAGACCATGAACACGAAAACAAGGAACCCTGTTTCTTTGCGTGCTGTCATCTTCGGCTCGGCTGCCCACATCAAGAACGCAGCAACGTCTTGCGACATGTGGTGTACGTCAGAATCGTGACCATCTTGATATTCCACCAGCTCGTCTTCCAATGGCGGAGCCATTGCGATCCATCCGCCTGGGAAGGCAGTGTTTTCGTAGAAGGTAGTGCCAGCTTCCTCTTTCTCGTG
>DFBD01000095.1 GCA_002367255.1 Rhodobacterales bacterium UBA3089
CGTGTCCGGGGCCATGCGCATGGTCGATTGGAAGGAATAGGTCAGGTCACGCCTTGGGTCTTTCAGGTTCTTTCAGCCCAAAAGCGATCCGGTTTAGTCGGTGAGTCCCGCAGTAACCCCGACAGCGCGCGGCCTGTTTCTGATTTCCGCAGGCGCGGCGCGCAAATGCTTGCATTGATGAGCTTCTAGTATCTGCCGACCAGCACATCTCGCTCAATAGGCGGGCTTTTCAAATTGACCCGACCGTTTGCGGCAGCGTTGTGAGTTTTTTCGCAATTCAGGCAATCGGAGAACTGTTCATCCCCCTTGCTGAGCCGATACATTTTTCCTTCTTTGACTTCACAATTTGGGCAATAGGGCAGTCCGGATGGTCGGCCGTCCTTAGAATCATATTTGAAGCCCTCAATCTCTACTAGCGCTTTCTGAAAATCAAAGCGCTCGTTCAATTCCCTGATTGTTTGATCCTTGCCGTGAAGCTCTTGCTGTGCGTCCACTAAATCCATTTTTACGTCTGCTAGGTCACTATATAATTGCGCCATTTGGGACTTTAGTTGACCTTTGTCTAAATCATGGTCAACGTCTTTAAGTGTTTTTACCAACCCAATCATAGCCGTGATCGATGTTAGAGCTTCTGCTATAGGCATCTACTTTCCTTCCCTCATTCTTACGCCAGCACCGCCGCCGTTTTCGTCAATAAATTCAATGCCAGAGGCTTCTAGTGCGTTGCGGATTGCTGCAATTGCCTTTGCAGACGCTTGGATTTTTCCAGAGCCTTCAGCCCTCTTCAGAGTGGGAACTGAAACGCCAGCAGCTTCAGCTACAACCGTTTGTGAAAGTGCCAGCAGTGAGCGCGCCGCCCGAATTTGATCCGATGAGATCATTTTGCTATTGATCCTTTAAGATCAGTGTGGTTATGATCCCTTTGTATCACAAACGGAGATCAAAACAATGACCAAAGACCGCATTTGTGCGAACGACACAGGTTCGCCCAAAATCAACCGCCGAACCCTCTTGGCAGCAATCCCCGCCAGCTCGGGTGCCTTGGCATTTCCGGTTGTAGGCATGGCGTCACAAAAGGCGGACCCGATCTTGCCGCTATATCGAGAATGGTGTGACGCACGGGCCGAGTGGATTCACTACTCTGAAATGCCCGGAAACGAAGATTGGAAATGGCCCGAAAGTACTGATTCCGCCGCCCGCGAGGATGCGGCGTTCTTTAGAATGATCGACATGACGCCAGTGAGCATGGAAGGGCTCGCGGCATTGGCCCATGTCCATTGGGATACCGATGGTCCAGTTCATGTAGAAACCCGCGAGAACTTTACGGTTGAATGCAATCAGTCAGGGAATAAGCTGATGGCGGCAATCTGGCGCGGTGCGAGTGGCCAGAATGGGCTGCCGCGCAGATAACTTTAAATGAAACTTCCACATTAATCTTGACACGTGAGCTAAATGAAGCTTATTCATTAGACATGAAATCGAGTGCCTTCATAAAGATCGTGGTGGATGCCTACCGTGTCGAGGAAAAAACCGCGATGCTCTACACGCGCTTTATGAAAGAGGCCGGGTTGATCACCTCCGGCGCAAGGGGGGTGAGCGCCCCACACATGCACCCGCGAGATGCGGTGCGCCTGACGATTGCTCTGCTGGCAACTGGCACGGCGGCTCATGCTGTCAAGATGTACCAGAGGTTTGCCGGGATGACCTATCAGAGCGATCAGTCTACTGGCCCGCACCCCGTCAGTCTCGGCGTCCATGAGGGCGCAACGCTGGAATCGGTCCTGTTGCACATGTTCACCACAGACATGTTTCCCGAGAAACTGGAAGGCGGCGGGCCGTTCGAGTGCGCCCCATATCTGGAGCTGCAAGAGAATCAACGCTTCGCCACGATTGAGCATGCCCCGCTGGTGGATGGGAAATACGTCTACGGTTCGCAGAAGCCCGCTGGCCTATACTTTTCGACAAGAAACCGCTCTGCGGACATGGATATGGAAGATCGCCGAGCACATGCCGGTATCCTTAATTCGCGCGGCATTGCCCCAATTTGCCTGTCTCAGTGCGCCTTGCCGTTCTACCTTGAGAGGCGGGACCAAATGTCGTGGGAATCGATGCAGACCGAAACCGAGGAAGAGAGCGAACGGCGGTTCCGGTATGGCGACTTCACCCCGGAAAAAGGACTGTGGTATGATCGCGATCTTGGGGAGGGCAATTAGTGTCTCGTACTCGGGCCCCTT
Organism: Rhodobacterales bacterium UBA3089; assembly: GCA_002367255.1. GTDB lineage: Bacteria > Pseudomonadota > Alphaproteobacteria > Rhodobacterales > Rhodobacteraceae > NORP23. The sequence goes on from DFBD01000095.1 coordinate 2,235, forward strand.
CCATGCCGACCGAACATCAGGTGACTGAGGCGCACAAGGCTGTGACTGCACTCCATCCCGATGCGAGGATCAAAAGTGTCGGACCGGAGGGCGTGGTGTTTGGCTATCCTGATCAATCCACACCAAATTCCGAGTGGCATGGCAAATCCTTTTCGGCGGAAACGGAATGAAAAAGTACCCCTACCTCCGTTCCAAAATGCGCCGTGGCCGGTGGTTCCATACCTACCGTCGCGGCAATGTTGAGCGGTCTCTTGAGGTGCATGGGCTTCACCCCAGCGATCCCCTTGTGGTGGCCGCCTGGGCGGTTGAACATGCCCGCTGGCAAGAAATGCCGCCGGGAGTCGACACTCCGAAAGCCGAAACATTCGGATGGGCGCTCGACCTCTACACATCCGGCAATGACAAATGGGCGAAATACTCGGACGAAACGAAAAAATCCCGATTGGCGATTTTCACCCGCTATCGGAAGGCCCAAGGCGACCGCCCGATCAAGACCATTACCAGCGATGCGATTGAGCGCGCCCTTTACGCTAAGGGCGGGCATGGCGCGGTAAACGAATACAAGGCGCTTAAGCCTGTCTTTGAACACCTGCGCCGCTTGGGCTTCATCGCCAAGAACCCGATGGTCGGGATTGAATTGGACAAGCCAAAGATTAAGGGCTTTCCCGTGGCCGATGCTGAGGACATTGCAGTCTTTCAAGAACGGTGGCCGGTCGGAACTCTCGAACGGCTTGTTTTCGATCTGGCCCTTTATACCGGCGCGGCGCGTGGCGACCTCGCCAAGCTGGGGCGCAAAAACATCAAGGGCGACCTGCTGGTGTATGAGCGGCATAAGAGCAAGGTGAAGGCCCGTGTCCCGCTGACACGCGAACTGCGCGCCGTGATCGCCCGAACCCCGGACATTGCGCCTGCCTTCATTCTCAATAGCTTTGGCCGTCCATTTGCAAAGGAGAGCCTCGGCAACCTGTTTGCAGATGCTGCGCGAGAGGCCGGCATGGCTGCGCGCCTTCATGGGCTGCGCAAGGCGTTTTGCACATATTGGGCCGAACAACCGAACATCACCACTCACCAGATCGCCGCGATGGCAGGGCATATGAGCCTGTCAGAGGTGGAGCGTTACACCCGCGCCGCTGATCGCGAACGCATGGTCAAATTGCTTGTGGGGGTCGCATGAAACGGGACACGCAAATCCAAAAGCGGGACACGCTTTCGCAAACGTCTGATATTTCAGCAAAAAATATCAAGAATAGCGCAGGTGGTGACCCCGACAGGATTCGAACCTGTAACCTGCCCCTTAGGAGGG
>DFBD01000236.1 GCA_002367255.1 Rhodobacterales bacterium UBA3089
GACGAGTTCCGAAGCCAGAAACGCGGCGGTAAAGGTACGCAGGGCATGAACACCAAGGACGAGGATTTCGTCACTCAACTGTTCATCGCCAACACCCACACCCCACTATTGTTCTTCACGACTGACGGCATTGTGTACAAACTGAAAACATGGCGCCTGCCGCCGGGTGGCCGCAACGCACGCGGTAAGGCAATCGTCAACATCCTGCCAATTCCGCAAGATGCCTCCATCGCCGCAATCATGCCTGTTGATGTACCCGAGGACGAATGGGACGATCTGCAAATCGTCTTCTCCACCTCCACAGGCGGAGTCCGCCGTAACGCATTGTCCGATTTTACCAACGTTAAATCGAACGGCAAAATTGCCATGAAATTGACCGAAGGCATGCGCCTGATCGATGCCCGCATCTGTCATGTGGATAACGATTTCTTGCTTACCACGAAACAAGGCAAGGCCATTCGCTTCCCTGTCACCGATGTCCGCGTTTTCAAGGGCCGCGATTCCACTGGTGTGCGTGGTATAAAACTGGGCAATGATGACGAGGTCGTCTCCATGTCGATCCTGCGCCATGTTGATGCCACACCGGACGAACGCAACGCCTATTTCAAAATGCGCCGCGCTGTTACTGGCGAGGAAGGCGGCGAGGTTGAAAATGTAGAAACCTCTATTTCCACTGAACGCTACGCCGAACTTTCAGCACTGGAAGAGTGGATACTGACGATCACATCCGGCGGTTATGGCAAACGCTCCTCCGCGCACGAATACCGTGTTTCGGGACGTGGTGGCCAAGGTATCGCGGCGGCCAATCTTGGGCGGCGCGGCGACACGATCGTGGCCTCCTTCCCGGTGGAAGATGAAGACCAAATCATGTTGGCAACGAGCACAGGCCAAAGCATACGTTGCCCGGTTTCGGATATATCGCGGCAGGGTCGCGGGTCATCCGGTGTGACGGTGTTCAAAGTTGCCGATAAGGAATCGGTCGTTTCTGTCGCTTGGATTGCCGAACAAGGTGACGAAGAAGAAAATGAATAAAGGGCGCAAAAACGCGCCCTTCAAGCTTCAAATTGGCACCGTCGTTTAGAATAATGGACGGTAGTGGAAAATTCGGTCGTTGGATCCACCACCGAAATTTATACGCGCGCCGATCAATACCGAATCGAGCTTGTCCATCCCCCAATCAAGCGGGGCGTAGCTCTCGTTCAGGCCAACCAAAGCATATAATTCAATATCTTCGACGACATTGTAGGCAGCACCCACCGCTATGTTAGAGTAATGCCCGCCGTCATCGTAAAACCAGCCCTGTGTGACAGCCAAAAGATCAACCTTTTCATTGATGCTGTAAGTTACATCCAAAGCAGCCATATCTGAAACTTCATACTTGCTGAAATACCGTCCGGCACGCGCTTCGAATGTCATATTTCTAGTAGTAAAAATCGCTTCTGCTGCGACAAACGTGTACGATTCGCCATAGTAGTCTTCGTACGAAGTCATCAGTCCAGCGCGAAAGTTTTCATTCACATCATAAAATGCATGCAATTCTAGCATAGAGTAGTTGTAATCGTCATACTCTCCATTGATGTCACCATATCCAACACCAACCTACACCCCGAATTCTGGTGTAAGTTTATAAGCTGCATATTTTTGGTCATGCAATTATATTTTCGACTGATCCGAATGGCATTGTCTCACCACCCAAGAAACAACATCTTCTATGAAGACCTCGTGCCTTAAGGTCCAAAATTCAATAATTAGGAAAGGACATCAATGCGGCCCCTTTTCTTTTGCCTACGCCTGCCCTAAATCCCCCATATGACAAAACCTATCCATATCATCGGCGGCGGCATGGCCGGATCCGAGGCCGCATGGCAAATCGCGCAAATGGGCGTGCCTGCCATCATCCACGAAATGCGCCCGAACGTCGAGACCTTCGCGCACCAGACGCAAAATCTGGCTGAACTGGTGTGTTCAAACTCGTTTCGCTCAGATGATGACGAGGCAAACGCAGTCGGCCTGCTGCATTGGGAAATGCGTCAGGCCGGTGGGTTGATTATCGAGATGGGCGACGCGCATTCCGTCCCCGCCGGCAGTGCGCTGGCCGTTGATCGCGAAGCCTTTTCGCAGGCCGTGACCGCTCGCCTTGAAGCACACCCGCTGGTGACAATCGAGCGTGGCGAAATCGCCGGAATCCCGCCGGAAGATTGGGACAGCGTAATTATCGCCACTGGCCCCCTAACATCGCAATCGTTGGCCGAAGCCGTGCGCGACCTAACTGACGAAACCTCTCTTTCCTTCTTTGACGCCATCGCCCCGATTATCTACGCCGAGAGCATCGATATGTCCAAAGCGTGGCTTCAATCGCGCTATGACAAAGGCGACACAGAAGAAGAACGCACTGCCTACATCAACTGCCCGATGGACGAGGCCCAGTATAACACCTTCATCGACGCGCTACTGGAAGCAGAAAAAACCGAATTCAAAGACTGGGAAAAGGACACACCCTACTTCGATGGCTGCCTGCCAATCGAGGTTATGGCCGAACGTGGCCGTGAAACCCTGCGCTTTGGTCCCATGAAACCTGTCGGCCTGACCAATCCGCATCAACCGGACGTCAAAGCCCACGCCGTAGTTCAACTACGCCGTGATAACGCTTTGGGAACACTGTATAATATCGTCGGCTTTCAAACCAAAATGAAGTATGGCGCACAAGCTGAAGTTTTCAAGGCTATCCCGGGACTAGAGGGCGCCGAGTTCGCCCGCCTTGGGGGTATCCATCGCAACACGTTTATCAACTCCCCCCGTTTGTTGGACGACCAGATGCGCCTGAAGGCCATGCCGCGCCTTCGCTTTGCAGGGCAAATTACAGGTGTTGAAGGCTATGTTGAAAGCACCGCAATGGGACTATTGGCCGGTCGCATGGCCGCTCACGAACGCCTTGGCACACCAATCGTGGCCCCGCCAAACACCACTGCCATGGGGGCATTGATCAGCCATATCACTGGTGGCGCAGCGGCAAAGACTTTCCAACCTATGAATGTCAACTTTGGGCTGTTCCCGTTGGTTGATGGCGTCAAAGGTGGCCGCCGCAACCGCCCCGCACGCTATAAGGCCTACACTGACCGCGCCAAAGCAGATTGGAACACATGGCTCACATAGAACGCTTTGCGCCCTCACCCACTGGGTACCTACACCTCGGCCACGCGTTTTCCGCGCTTAC
>DFBD01000211.1 GCA_002367255.1 Rhodobacterales bacterium UBA3089
GGCGGTTATGGCCGCCGCCTTGGTCGATTATTTTCACGAATCTCAAACGCGGGCTGCACTTACTAATCTGGTTAAGCAGCTTCAAATCACCAATGTTGCGGCCCCAGTTGTTGAGGGCAGCAAGGTAGCCGGAAAGGTTGTTGTTTTCACAGGGACGCTCGAAAAGATGACACGGGCCGAGGCGAAGGCGAATGCCGAGAGCCTTGGTGCGAAAGTTTCGGGGTCGGTTTCGGCTAAAACCGATATCGTGGTGGCTGGTCCGGGGGCTGGTTCTAAACGAACAAAAGCCGAGGAACTTGGTGTAAAGGTGTTAACCGAAGATGATTGGTTGGAGCTTATTGGTTGATCACAACTCAAATCTCGCGTGAAATAGAGCTATGACACATTCACGACCAGAGATTCTGTTTCCACTTTTTGCCGATTTAACGGTCCTTGATGGTGTGGGGCCGAAATCGGCGCAGAATTTTGCCAATATGGATGTCGAACGCCCGCGCGATTTGTTGTTTACACTCCCGCATGGGTGCGTTGATCGGCGAATTCGAAGCAGCCTTAAGGGCTTGGTTTTCCCCAATGTTGCAACGGTAGAGGTGGAAGTAGGCCCGCATCAACGACCAACCGGGCGTGGGCGACCGTATCGCGTGATGGTGCGGGACGCAGAGATGGATTTTCAGTTGGTGTTTTTTCATGCACGCGAAGATTGGGTGCAAAAAAACCTGCCAGTAGGCGAGCGTCGGTTGGTTTCAGGCAAGGTCGAGGTGTTCGATGGTTTGGCGCAAATGGTGCACCCCGATCATATTTTACGTATTGACGAAAACTTGGAGCTACCGCCGTTTGAACCGGTGTACCCGCTAACTGCTGGTATTAGCCAAAAGCTGATGTATCGCGCCACGCGTTCTGCTTTGGAACGTGCTGTTGATTTGCCTGAATGGGCGGATGAAAACCTGAAAGCTGAACGTAAATGGCCCGACTGGCGGCAGGCATTAACGCTAGCGCATTCGCCGCAAGGGGTTCAGGATGTTGCCAGTAACTCGACTGTTCGCGAGAGGTTGGCGTATGACGAACTGTTCGCCCATCAAATTACATTGGCGATTGCGCGTGCCAGTGTTCGTCGCGCGAAAGGGTTGGAAACCCACGGGGATGGGCGGTTACAAAAACACGTTTTGCAAGGCTTGCCGTTTAGTCCGACCGGGGCACAGACACGCTCTATTTCAGAAATTCAGTCCGATATGGGCAAACCGATCCGCATGAATCGCCTGCTTCAGGGTGATGTTGGATCGGGGAAAACGCTTGTAGCGTTCATGGCGATGCTGACAGCCGTCGAGGCCGGCGGGCAGGCGGTTATGATGGCCCCGACCGAAATATTGGCACGCCAACATTTGGCCGGATTGCGCCCGCTGGCTGAATCCGCCGGAGTGCGGTTGGAGCTGTTAACGGGGCGCGATAAGGGTAAAGAACGCGCGGAAAAGCTGAAGGCGCTGGCGTCCGGTGATATCCAGATTATGGTCGGAACACACGCGCTGTTTCAAAAGGATGTGGAATTACAGGATCTTCGCTTGGCTATTATTGATGAGCAACACCGTTTCGGCGTGCAGCAGCGCATGGACCTCAGGTCCAAAGGGCGGGCGGTTGATATTCTGGTGATGACCGCGACGCCGATTCCGCGATCTTTGGCGCTGGCGCATTACGGAGACATGGATATATCGGTTCTGGATGAAAAACCGCCGGGGCGAAAGCCGATTGAAACAGTCATGGTCTCGGCTGGACGGTTGGATCAGGTGGTTGATCGGCTACGCGTCGCGATTTCTGAAGGACGGCAGGCTTATTGGGTTTGCCCGCTGGTGGAGGAATCCGAGGTTGTGGCGATGACCGCCGCCGAGGATCGGTTCAAACATTTAAGGGCCGCCTTGGGCGAGGGGAATGTCGGGCTTGTTCACGGACAAATGCGCCCCTCGGAAAAAGACAAAGCGATGGCGGAGTTCATCTCTGGACGCACGAAGGTGTTGGTTGCGACGACTGTGATTGAGGTTGGGGTGGATGTCCCGGCTGCTACGATAATCGTGATCGAGCAGGCAGAACATTTTGGTCTTGCGCAGTTGCACCAGTTGCGCGGGCGGGTCGGGCGTGGTGACGAAGCCTCAACTTGTTTGCTGCTTTATAGTGGAAAACTGGGGGAATCGGCGCAAGCTCGGTTGTCAATTATGCGCGAAACCAATGACGGATTTCGGATCGCTGAAGAAGATTTACGCTTGCGGGGCGCAGGAGATTTGCTGGGAGTTGCGCAATCCGGTCTGCCTCGTTTCAGGATTGCGGATCTTGAGGAGCAGGCCGATTTGATGAAAATTGCGCAAGACGATGCGAGGTTATTTTTGCAAACAGATCCGAAACTGGAATCTGAACGGGGTCAAGCTGTTCGAACGCTGCTGTATTTGATGGAGCAGGACAAGGCAATTCGGCTTTTATCTGTGGGGTGAATCACCTCTTCTAGCGGGCAATACATAAAGTTCTTAATTTGTTCTTGACAGAGTGAGAATAAAAAGAGAACATACGGGCAACACATAAGAACAAACCTGTGAGGATACATATTATGGCTGCTATTATAAAAAGCGTTTCGGCGATGGCGCCACGGACATTGATCGAAGATGCCCTCGGGCTGGCGGCGATCTGCGTCATTATCTTTGCTGGGTTCTGTTTGCCTGCTTTTACCTAATCGCCTGTGATTTGCGAGTAATTAGGAATCCTATTAGCCTCGGATGTTCTGAAACCTGATTTTATCAGGCTCGTATTTCGCCTTACTTCGCCGCACCCTTCGGGGTTGCGGCGTTTTTTTATGCGTTTTTGAAGGCTTCCAGCGATGCTTCGATGCAAAGCATAATAGAAGCGTGGCGGTTTTTGTATTCTTTAGCCGGAAGTAAAACTTCGAGTTCTTCGAATGAGGATTCCGGTATTGGGCCATCTGATTTCAGCATTGCCAACAATTGGTCACGGGCGCGCTCGAGCTCATCATGAGTGCGGCCTATGATATTGGCACCAATAATCGAAGCGGCGGCTTGCCCCAAGGCGCAGGCTTTTACATCCTGGCCAAAAGCACTTACTTTCCCGTCTGTTACACATAAATCAACGGTCACGTTCGATCCACATAACGGTGAGCGCTTTTGCGAGGTCGCATCGGGGTTTTCCAACCGTTCCGTGTAGGGAATAGATGCAGTCAACGCCAAAATGCGCCCTGAATATAGGTTGATTAGATCAGAATCGCTCACCACCAATGCCCTTTGCTTTTCGCTCACTCCAATTTAGATAGGGAGGGATGAGCCGGATGGAAACCTGAAAGGTTAATAAATGTCGAAATTTGATGTCACTTCTTTAAAATATAATGAAGCTGGGTTGATTCCAGCAATTGCGCAAGACGAATCCGGCGAGGTTCTGATGATGGCATGGATGAATTCTGAAAGTATTACCGAGACGTTAAAGGCCGGACGAGTCACCTATTGGTCTCGATCTAGGGCCAGTTATTGGCGCAAAGGCGAGAGTTCAGGCCATATTCAAGAACTGGTTGATTTGCGCGTCGATTGTGATCGTGACTGTTTGTTAATGATTGTGCGTCAGACTGGCCCAGCGTGTCATACGAACCGGCGCAGTTGTTTTTACACGGCCGTGCGCGATGACACTGAGGTGGAGCTGATGTCACCGATTGCCTAGTCCGACCATTTCGCGAATGTCTTGTGGGGTGGCGCCTTCTTCGCGGTATTTACGAATGGCACGAGAGTCGTCGCGTTTGGCGAGGCGTTTGCCATCGTCATCAAGGATAAGGCGGTGGTGGCGGTAAAATGGCGTAGGTAACTTCAGCAAAGCTTGCAAAATACGGTGAATTTGCGTGGCTTCGAACAGGTCTTGACCGCGGGTTACGTGGCTAATGTTCTGTGCGGCATCGTCTACGACAACTGCGAGGTGATACGAAGTGCTGATACCCCGCCGTGCCAGAACAATATCGCCGCAATTGTTTAGAAGTTTGTCGGCGTTAAGGAAGTGTTCAACTTTACCATTGTTAATATCGGTGAATGATAAAAGGTTAACCTGATCTGCGCCGCCAAGATGCTCGACCGCTTTTGACATGTTTAAACGGGTGGCTGTATCTTTGGTGTAGGGCAGGTTTTTGTTTCGACAAATGCCGGGGTAAACCATTCCATCGGGGCCATATATTGGCCGCGGTAACGCTTCTTTAATAATACCTCGTGTGCAATCGCACGCATAAGTCAGGCCTAAACCGTTAAGAGAATTCAACGCATCGTCATATGCCGCTATATTATCGGACTGACGCAGCACGGGTGTCGGCCAATTTAAGCCAAGCCAGTGCAGGTCGTCGTAAATGGCTTGTTCATATTCGGGGCGTACACGGGTGTGGTCAATGTCCTCGATCCGCAGCAAGAACGTCCCGCCCGCAGCCTGCGCCCTGTCCCATGCTGTAAGCGCGGAAAACGCGTGGCCG
>DFBD01000202.1:0-1304 GCA_002367255.1 Rhodobacterales bacterium UBA3089
GTTCCATCAACAATGATGGAGCCTTCCTGATGCACTTCGAGACGATTGATACAGCGGATAAGGGTGGATTTACCCGAACCAGATGGACCACAAACCACGATACGCTCGCCGCGGTTAACCGTTAGGTTGATGTCTTTAAGCACATGGAATGCGCCATACCATTTGTTCATATTCGTGATTTGAATAGCAACCTCGTCAGACACTTGCATATGCGACTGGTCTACTTCACGTTCGATTTCAGTAACCATTTTATTAACTCCTTAAATTCAGTGACCGGTCTGGAGCTTGCGCTCTAGATACATGGAATAACGAGACATGCCGAATGTGAATGTCCAGAATAGAACCGCGATGAAAGCGTACAGCTCCCATACAATTCCGTTCCAGTTCTGATCCGCCAAAATCGCGCGGGACAGACCCATAGGGTCCAACAATCCAACGATCGAAACCAGTGTGGTGTCTTTGAACAGGCCGATGAAGTTACTCACGATGTTCGGGATGGAAATCTTCAGCGCTTGCGGCATGATAACCAGCCGTGTCGCCTTCCAATAATCCAGACCGAGCGCGTCAGCAGCCTCGTATTGCCCTTTTGGCAAGGCCGCCAGGCCCCCACGGATCACCTCGGCCATGTAGGCCGCAGCAAAGAACGTCACCATGATCATAACCCGAAGGACAAGATCGAAGTTGGTACCAGGAGGCAAGAAGTAGTTCAAAAGAACCGATGCCACAAATAACAGGGTAATCAGCGGTACGCCACGAATGAACTCGATAAAGCCCACACAGATTGTTTTTACAATGAACAATGGCGACTGACGGCCAAGGGCCAGCAGAATACCAATAGGCAGAGACAGCGCGATGCCAGTAACACCGATTGTGATCGAAAGCATAAAGCCACCCATCTGGTCACTGTCGACAGATTCAATGCCAATCGGCGCGATCCCGTTAAGGCCCGCAATAACCGAACCGGAAATCAGCACCCAGTAAAGGATAGGCAAAACACCCGCTGCGATAGTTGCGCCTAGATTGCCGATCACTTTTGGCAACATGGTTAGTGCAAAATACCCGATGACAAAGCCAGCCATTGCTGACAGCGGTAACCAGATAGAACCACCCCACAACAGCCAGAAGCCCAAGAATGGGTAAACCATCGAGAACAACATAATCTTGCGTGGTACGCTTGAGAACAGGATCGGCGATATCGCTACGAACAGCAATACCAAAGCCGAAACCGGGCGCCAGTACAGCTCTTTGGGGTAGAAGCCGAATAGAAGCTGCTGCCAGCGTTCGTGGATCACTGACCAACAAGC
>DFBD01000202.1:1337-3037 GCA_002367255.1 Rhodobacterales bacterium UBA3089
TATGGATGTCGCGTTCCAGCTTGACTGAAAAATCCATGGCAAAACGCCACTCAGGACGTAATACACGGCCAAAACCGACAGGATTGACATGATAATGTTCGGGATTGAAGAAAACAGGTTCTCCATCACCCACTTAAATATACCCACTTGGGATGCGGGAGGGGGTTTCTCCCCGAGCATCTCGGTGCGGACATAAGATTGAGTAGACATGCTTACCGCTCCCTCATTTTGATTGATTCATTGTACCAGTTCATACCGACTGAAACCGTGATAGAGACGCTTAGATACATAGCCATCAGCAGCAACAAGGCCTCCATCTCGCGACCGGTTTGGTTCAGCGTGATGCCGCCCAAGGTCGCCGTGATGTCCATATAGCCAACCACAATAGCCAACGAAGAGTTTTTCGTCAGGTTCAGATATTGCGAGATCAGCGGCGGAATAATAACCCGCAGCGCTTGCGGCAAAATCACCAAACTCATTGTGCGGTTCGGGCGAAGACCCAACGCAGCAGCGGCTTCGGATTGACCTTTTGAAACGGCCTGAATACCTGCACGAACCGCCTCGGCGATAAACGCGCCGGTATAAAGCGACAGAGCGAGCCACAATGCGATAAGCGAGTTACGCATCTGGTAACCGCCTTTGAAATTGAAGCCTTTGAACACAGGGTATTCCAAGGCTATTGGTTGCCCCATAATGAAAAAGATCAAAATCGTCGGAACGAAGAATATCCCCAGTTTAATCCAGCTATTCGGTAGAATTTCACCAGTCGCGGCTTGGCGTTTCTTGGACCAGCGGCCAAATGCCCATATCCCGACTAATGACAGGATGAATGTTGCTACAACAATCATGGAACCATCGTTGAACAGCGGTTTAGGGAAATAGATACCACGGTTGGTAATCGCAACCGCATCGCCGAAGAGCATGCTTGATGCAGCATCTTCACCCTTGAACGAACGTGGGACGGGTAACGTCTCGATGACGACCGCCATAATCAACACAATCCAAAGCAACACAGGAATGTTGCGGAATGTTTCGATATATACAGTCATAAGCCGCGAGATAATCCAGTTATGGGATAGGCGTGCAACACCGGCAGTAACGCCAATGATTGTTGCCAATACACACCCCATAACGGCCACCAGAATTGTGTTAAGAATACCGACAACGGCGGCACGCCCATGGCTGCTGCGTGAATCGTATTCGATGAGGCGCTGGTTGATGTCATAGCCCGACGGCTCTGACAGGAATCCGAAGCCAAGCTCTTTGTCGAGGGCTTCGAGATTGCTAAGTGTGTTGCTAACCAGCCAAACGGCGGTAAATATCAGTGCGACAAGCGCGACAACCTGAATTGTTATGGATCGATACCGAGTATCATAAATCAGCATACTCAGGCGAAACGCCTTTTTCTCTGCCGTGTGGTCTGCCATAGACATGGCTCCCCCCTCCTATTATGAGCCGAGCCGCGAATTTGTGCGAGGTGGTTGGTCCACCTCTGCCCGCTGGCATCAACTAAAAAACTGTTGGATAATAAAGATGGGGCGCGACAAGTATGCCGCGCCCCAAAATGTCGATCAGATCAACGGAACGGAGGCGAGTAAATCAGGCCGCCGTCTGTCCATAGCGCGTTAACACCACGAGATAGACCGATTGGAGAGTTCTCACCGATGTTGTTGGAGAAGATCTCGCCGTAGTTACCGCCA
>DFBD01000232.1:0-4977 GCA_002367255.1 Rhodobacterales bacterium UBA3089
CGCCATAGGCGCCAGAACCTAAATTTCACGAATATATATACAAGCCAGTCGCTTAACGAAAAAGTTTCGCAGGACATAGCTCGAACGAAAGGTGATTCTGCGAAACGCCCGATGGGGGATTTCGCATGAGCCACGCCGCTACCAATTGGGCCATCAAACAGCGCGGATTGAAGCCTGCGACCAAGATCCTACTGTGGCATCTCTGTGATCGGTATCATCCCGACAATGGATGCTTCCCCAGCCAAAAAACACTGGCAAGCGATTGCGAAATGTCTGAGCGCAGCATCCGAGAGCATACAAATTTGCTCACACGGCATGGCTTGATAATGACTGCCATGGCTCGCCTCCCAGGCAAAAAGTACGAGTCGTTGGTTTACTATTTTGCCTTCGAAGATGACTTCAAACAGCGACCACCGGCAATATCTGCCGACGGAATAACTGCGCCAAAACCACCGGCAGAATCGCGTCAATACCACCGGCAGTATTTGCCGACTAACTCTGTAAGGGAACCAGTAACAGAAGCAGTAAACGCTTCTGCTGATTTTTCAGATGAGTTCTCGAAGACCTGGCAACCGAACGAAGAGTTGACACGCTGGGCTAGGAGCGAGGGCTTCACAGGTCACGACATACGTGAACAGACAAAACGCTTCCAAGACTTCTATCAGAAGAAGCGTAGCCCGAGTTCGGCCTCATTCGCTTGGAAGAAGTGGATGCGCGATGACAAAGCTTATCGTGAAAAGCGCGCTGCTAAAACAGACCCCGACAAAGCTAAGCACCAACGGCAGCTTCAACGATTAGAACGAGAATACCAAGAAGAAGTGCAGCAACAGGCCGAGCTGCGAAAGAGCGAGCGGGAAAAGCTCGAACGGCAAGAGCGTGCAAGAGAAAATGTCGCTCGACAGGAAGCCGAAAACGGCGGGCTTGGCGGTGTTTAAATTGGTCCCAATGCCCGACTTTATGGAGGGGTGTGTGTACGCGGGGCGGGCTTGTCTCTTCGCGCTGTGCCAACTGAGAAGCCAAGCGAGGTTATCGAATCTCGGGCATATCGGGCAAGTCGTATCCAGACAACCGGGGATCGTCTCGATCCATGGAAACTATGTTATAAAGAGTGCGACCGTCGCTGGTATGCTTGAGTTGCGTTACGATCACTTTGTCGTCTGGCACTCGACCAAGGTGTATGTCGTCTTGGTCAGGAAGCACAGCCACGATGTTTTCACCGAGCCGCACCATCACCTGCCCACCTGTTGGAACCATAGAGGCTGCAACTCTTTTGAACTCTCTATAATATTCAGGCTTTTGCCAGTCACGTCTATTGGGATCGGCGTGAATGACAAACCGCTGATTGTGTTCCTCATAGTCCACGATCAGTCGCGACATTCGCGGTTTCCAGTGCTTTCCCAATTGTGGCATACGCCGCCAGCCGCAGTAAAACGCCTGACACGATGCTGGACGATCTGCGTAAATCTGGCATCCTTCATTTATCGTGCAGTGTTCGCACCAACTTTGAAGCGGCTTATCCAGTTCGACAATCGACATGTATTTGCAGCAAAGTGTGCACCCTTCACACGTCCGACCGGCGACAAGTTCAATTTCTTCTACCAACCGCACGCCTCTTGGATTCAAATTCCTGGGGAAATTTTCACATGAATGCGGCGACGAAAGCAATCCGCTTCCTCGAAAATCTTTCCATCCCCGAAGGCCCGAAGGCGGGTGAACCGGTCAGGCTTGCCCCTTATCAAAAGCAATTCGTCAAAGGTGCACTGGCGGATGGGATCAATGTCGCGGTGCTGTCCATTGGGCGGGGCAATGGGAAATCGGCTCTGTCGGCGGGCATCGCTTTAGGTGCCGCGATGGGCAAATGGGATCAACAACCGCGCCGGGAAATCCTCATTGCCGCGCGTACACGAGATCAGGCGCGTATCGCGTTTGACTTTGTTGTGGGCTTCATCCGGTCGCTTCCCGAGGATGAACAAAAGCAATTCACGATCCGGCGCAGCCCACGTCTTGAAATCGAGTATGAGGGCGACGGCGGGGGGCATTTCATCCGGGCCATTGCAGCGGATGGTAAGACGGCTCTGGGATCGGCCCCGACGCTGGTTTTGATGGATGAACGTGGCCATTGGGCGGCGGACCAGGGCGATGCGCTGGAACATGCGCTCTTGTCCGGCATCGGCAAACGCGGTGGTCGGGCGATCATCATTTCGACCTCGGCGGCGGATGATGCGCACCCATTTTCTGTGTGGCTCGATCAAGAGCAAGAAGGCGTCTACCGGCAGGAACACCGGCCTGCGCCGGGACTGCCCGCCGATGATCTGGAAAGTCTCAAGGAAGCCAACCCCGGTGCGGCGCATGGCATCGGCTCATCGCTTGAATGGTTGCAAGGGCAAGGGCGGCGCGCGATTGCGAGGGGCGGCTCCACCCTGACTGCGTTCCGGCTTTACAACCGGAATGAGCGGGTGAGCGGCGAAACCCGCGATGTGCTGTTGACGGTGGATGAATGGCTGGCCTGCGAGGCTAGTCCGGATGATTTGCCCGAAAGGCGTGGCCAAGTGGTGATCGGGATCGACCTTGGCGGGTCCGCTTCCATGAGCGCGGCGGCGTTTTACTGGCCTGATACCGGGCGATTGGAATGTCTCGGCACTTTCCCAAGTAAACCGACGCTCCTGGACCGTGGGCAGTCGGATGGCGTCGGCAACCGCTATGTGCAGATGAATGACCGGGGCGAGCTCAGCACTTTGGGCGATCAGACGGTGCCGGTGGCCCCTTGGCTGTGTGAGGTCATGGCCCATGTGGAAGGTGAGCCGGTCGCGGCACTGACGGCAGATCGCTACAAACAAGCCGAATTGGGCGAAGCAATCGACAAGGCGGGCATTCGCGCGCCAATCGTCTGGCGTGGCCAGGGGTTCCGAGACGGCGGCGAAGACTGCGAACGGCTGCGCCGGGCCTGCTTTGACCGGAAAGTGCAATCCGCTCCCTCTCTTTTGCTGCGCAGCGCCTTTGCTGATGCGGTGACACTCCGCGACCCGGCGAACAATCTCAAACTGGCGAAGGCAAGATCCACTGGCCGCATCGATGCGGCAGCGGCAACGGTCCTGGCTGTGGCAGAGGGCGCCCGGATCATGGGCAGACCCAGCGGACGCGGGGGGCGGATCGTATGGTCATGAGCAGCAAACGCCACGATTATAAACGTCATTCAGCTAAAGTAACGCGAGGACCACGCTGGAAGGCTATGCGGATGCAGGCGCTGGCCCGAGATGGCTGGCAGTGTGTCCAGTGTGGTGAACGGCGGCGTTTGGAATGTGACCACATCGAACCGGTGCGAGATCGTCCTGATCTGTCTTACACCCTGTCGAATTTACAAATTCTTTGCGGGCGCTGTCATGCCCGAAAGACCCGGTTGGAAGTGGGTCACAAGCCACTGCCGCCGAAGCGCCAACAATGGCGTGACCTCCTGTTGAGCATGAAAGGGAAAACAAATGCTGACATCTAAAAAACTCGAATTGCGCCGCTCTGAAATCCGGCAAACGCTGGCTGAACTGGCTGCAAATGACAATCCTACGACAGATGAAACCCGCAAGATGGGCGAACTGGATGCCGAGTATCACACGGCGGAAACACGGTATCGGGCGGCAATCATTTCTGAGGATGAAGAACGCCGAGACGCCGGGACCGAACTTGAAACCCGCTCCGACCGGGAATGGGCCGAGGTCATGACCGGATTCGAGATGCGCCAGGTTGCGTTGGCCCTTGATGAAGGTCAGAGCCTTGAAGGCCAGACACAGGAAATCGTGACCGAACTGCGCAACCGAGGCGGCTATCGTGGCGTTCCTGTCCCGTGGGAGGCGCTGGAAATCCGGGCTGGCGAAACCGTCGCGGCCGGTACGCCGAACCCGATGCGCACCGCGCCGATTATCGAACGGCTCTTTGCGGGGTCGGTGGCCGCGCGCATGGGTGGGCAGATGGTCAATGTGGGCGTGGGCGAAATGGAATATCCCGTCACCACAAGCGCCGTCACGGCAGGCTGGGCCAATGGTGAAACCGGCAACGTGCCGGGGCCAGCGGCCTATGCGACCGTGGATCGACCCTTGAAACCGGATCACAATCTGGGCGTCCAAATGCGCATCACCCGCAAAACCCTGAAACAGTCAGGCGCGGGTCTTGAGCAGGCAGTCCGGCGGGACATGAATGGTGCGATCGAGGAAGCCTTGGACAAGGCGGTGTTTCTGGGTAGCGGATCGGCGGGCGAGCCGACCGGGCTTTTTGCAGGCGCTTCGGCATGGGGCATTTCCGAGGTCGCGGTAGATGCGGCGGCATCCTGGGCGGCGTTCCGCTCCGAGGTGGTGGGCTTTATCACCGGCAATGCCGCAACCGGGCCTGCGGACGTGCGCGCCCTCATCCGCCCCGAGGTTTGGGACGCGATGGATGCAGCAATCTGGGATGCGGGCAGTGGGATCACAGAATGGGACCGGATGGCCGACGCTCTGGGCGCGGTTATGTTGTCGCATCTGAGCCTTGAGGCTCCCACCGGCTCGCCTGCGGCGTCCAAGGCGGTGCTGACTACAACGGCGGGCGGTGTGGCCCCATTCTTTGTCGGGACGTGGGGTGCAATTGATCTGATCCGCGATCCATTCTCGGATGCGCAATCGGGCGCTCTGCGGCTGACCGCGTTAGCGACGATGGACGTGACTGTGAGCCGTGCTGTCCAGACGCGCATCTTGACCGGGGTGGAATAATGCTCTGGGGTGGATTTATCGGCAGTGAGCTTGAGCTTCGACGCAAGGGGGGAGGCGCGCGATTGCGCGGTTCCTTTCCTTACAACCGTCGGGCGGTTCTTTCGGATGGCGGTAGAACCGGCCGCCCACGCAAAGAAGTGATCGCGCCTGGCGCGTTTGCTTACCGGGTAGAGCGGGAGGATGAAGATATCCACCTCTTGCTCGGTCATGATTACAGCAAGCCTTTGGCAAGTCGCGGATCCGG
>DFBD01000232.1:4991-10257 GCA_002367255.1 Rhodobacterales bacterium UBA3089
ACATCTCGTCTGAGATTGCCGAAACAACGCATGGTCGTGACGCCTTAGCGATGATCGATGCTCGCCTAGCTGTTGGTTTGTCGCCTGGCTTTCGCATTCCTCCTAAGCGAGCGGTCGCAAATGCTGAGCGGATCGAAGACGAAGGCTTTGACCCTGCAAATGGGGCGCATAATGCAGTGATCCGGACAGTCACGGCCGCGTTGCTGTATGAACTGAGCATCGTAACACGGCCGGCCTATTCAGACGCACAAGTCGAAGCGCGCAATTGGGCGCCAGAGGTCATCAAGGTTTCGCCGGTGAATGCGCTCAATCGGTGGAGGCTCTGAGATGGTCGAGATTTTGAAACGTGTAGAACAGATCCCGGCAGCTTATCCGGCTAAGCCAGGCAATTTATCCGATGAGGCCGATGCGCTGGATGCAGGTTTGATCTGGGGCCGCATCGAATCTTACACAGCTCATCGGTTTTCGGTGCGCGAGGTTGTTTGGACTGTAGAGGGGCCCGGTGATTGGGTGCCTGATCTAACGCCCGTAACAATCAGCGCAATTGAATTTTGGGAGCAGGGAAATTGGTTTGAGGCTTTTCCGGTCAGTAACCCGCTCGGCGGTTATGAGTTGTGCGTTGAGGGGCCATACCGGATCACCGCGACTGCAGGCGGCGGCGATGCTCCGGCAGCAATTCTCGAGGCCTACAAACGCTTGGCAGAATACAGCGCTGGTGAGCGCGGCGCTGCCGGCGCATCGAGTCAGGTCGTGTCGGTCGGACCAATCACAGATGAAGTACGGCGCAATCCCGCTTGGCTGGCGCGGGCCGTTCAAAACTGCGGCGCAGGCGATCTGCTACGCCCATATCGGAGGGCTTGAAATGTGGCCATTCAAACGAAAAGAGCCTGAGACTGAAACCCGGTCCAGTGGCTCTGGCTATACCACGCAAGTCATGCAGGCGCGGGCCGACTACATTACCGGCGTTGACGGCATGGCCGAACTGACGGGCACAGTGCAAGGCTGCGTGAGCCTTTGGGAAGGTGGCCTGAGCCTGTCGGATGTAGATGGCACCGACATTCTAACACCTGCCACCCTCGCCCTTGCAGGTCGCGCTCTGGCGTTGCGAGGTGAGGCCGTTTTTTTGATCCGCGAAGCCGGACTGTTGCCGTGCTCGGATTGGGATTTGACCACACGCTTTTCCAAGCCCACCGCGTATCGTGTCGGCATTCCTGACACGGGCGGCGGTAAGACTGAAACCGTTCTGGCGGGCGAGGTGCTGCACCTTCGCGTGGGGTCCGATATGGCAATGCCCTATGTGGGGCAATCCCCTTTGCGGCGGGCACGGTTGACGGCGGGCCTTTTGCAAACGCTGGAATCGGTGCTGTCTGAGATCTATTCGAACGCTCCGATTGGGTCGCAAATTGTGCCATTTCCCGAGGCACCTGAGCAAGACATGGAGGCTCTGGCCCGAGGGTTCCGAGGCAATCGTGGCCGGGTGTTGATCCGCGAAAGCGTGAATGTCCAGGCGGCGGGCGGGCCTGCTCCGGCGCAAGATTGGAAATCGTCAGACGTGACCCCTGATCTGAGCAAGGCCATGACCAAGGAAACGCTGGCTTCAACGCGATCAAGCATTGAAATGGCTTATGGTGTTCTGCCTGGCCTGAGCAACGTCGCCACTACCGGGCCGATGGTGCGCGAATGTCAACGGCACCTAGCTCAATGGGCGTTGCAGCCTGTCGCTGCGATGATTGGCCAAGAGGCATCCGAAAAGCTAGGCAGGATTGTCAAACTGGACGTGATGCGTCCTTTGCAAGCCTTCGATGCAGGGGGACGGGCCCGGGCCCTGGGCGCGATCGTGCAGACGTTGGCGATGGCAAAAGAGGCAGGTGTCGATCCGGCGCAGGCTTTGAGCCTTGTAGATTGGAAAGATTGAAATCGGTTGGTCGCGCCCGCGGTGCTTTAATGTATTGGCCCGCGAAGCGACTCGGTTAGTCGGAGAGTACGTTAACCCCGACATCGCGCGGCCCTACCCTCCAAAAAATAGGGCGCGGCGCAGTCTCAGCATGGCGAAAGCCAGGGTTGGGTCGCATGAGCTGGAAAGCTCGGTGCCGGAGCATTGGAAAGTGCTCCGGCTCATAATGACAAATGATTTGGAGGTTAGCGGTACGAGCTACTTTCGAAATTTACTCTGCCGCCTGAAGAAGCATTATGCGTCACTTTGCAATTATTGCATTCGGAAAACTCTTTATTCAATTTTCCTAACCGGTACCGTTTTCCATCTTCCTTCACTAAGCAAGTAGGACAGTAAGGTAGGCCGCTGGGCTGTCCATTAACAAGGTCATAAAGGAAACCTTCGATCTCTACCGTCGGCGTTTCGGCAGTTTGAATTTTTGCCAGCTTTTCCACCTCTTGCTTCAAACTCAAATTTTCTTCCCGAAGCTCGAGAATGTTCTCTTGCGCATCTAAAAGCAGACCTCTCAATTCAACAATCGATTGCTTGAAATCTGCGTCAGATAATTCTTTCTTGATTTGACTGAGCCGCGCAACAGCTTCCAAGGCTCCTTTTAGCGAAATTGCATCACCTACCATTTCTTAACCTCTCTCCAAAAATACCATGCCTATCCGCAACGAATTTAACATTGCCTTGATAGGAGAAGCGTGCCTTTTCCATATTGGTTTTCAACAATTCCCTAATGCTAATCAATTCCGCCAATAGCAGATCAGCTTCATCCAACGCCAAAGCTATTGTCTCGTTCGACACAGGTTCGACGATGTGCCACCATTTATTTTTTGGGTCTCCAAATTTGACAAAATAGTGCTCTACCCTCAAACAGTTATCTTCAGCGTCATAGTACCATGCCCCATGAGCGGCGGCATTTCTATTTTCCACTCCATCGCGAAGCCGTTGGTGAGCCAATAATATCCGAACCGAGGTACACAAAGAACAGTGCTTGGCGCATCCCCTAAATTTCTTAATCAGCTCATTCGTGCTTAATTTTACATTTATCAGAGATCTAGGCTTGGACCGCTCCAATTCCTTGGCCGATGGATCAGCCATCCTATAAATTCCCCAACACACGTTTTCTATGTGAGCGCAGGTCTGTAGGTAGACACCCAATTGCGTCAGATACCGAGCGGGCAACATGCCTTCAACTACAGTTTTCAATATGAGATTCCTTTAGTTGCAATTCGAATGCGATTTATTTGCGATTATTTTGCCTCCGACTTGGGGCTGGTGTCGACCTCCAATCCGAAGATGAGTTACGATGCAGGAATTCAAGTGATTCAAAATCATTGGACTTGATTTCCCCTTTTGTTAAATGATAAAGAATCACTCGAAACGGGAGCAAACTTTATGAACGCATCTGAATTTTCGCGCGAACTCGCTGGCAAATTAGGCAAAGATGAGAACCAGGTACGAATTTTTGATCGAGCGCTAGCCGAGAGTGGCGTGCGGAAAAAAACTGGTCGCGGGCGCCATGCTGATGACATAACTCGCCAGGAGGCAGTGATGCTCCTGTTGGCCATTTTGAGCGGACGCCCCGCAACAAAGGCAGCAAGAGCTGCTGTAGATCTTTCAAAATTCGATATAGCGATTGGATTATCTGAAGATGCTCTAGAGGCGTTTCACCACGCGTTTGGGGTAGAAAACGATCTAAATAGCCTCACTAGTAAATCACTGGCCGACCTCGTCGCGCTGCTTTGCGGCCGATTAACTACCGAAAAACTGGGGCAGGACAACTTTGTGTTCTTGTGCGTCAAAGATGGAGCCACAGCTGAATTCCAATTTCAGATGAATTGGATGCCAGGTGATCGAAGCCAACGACTTGGACTTGAACAAGAAGTTCCATTCACCGGATTGACTAATATTTCCCGCACATCGGGGAATTACTATGAGAGCCGAACAGCAACAGGTGAACTACTGCGCTGGATTGGCCAAGTTACCGAGCCAAATTGATGGCTTCCCCTGCCCCAATATTTGCCAGAGAACGCACTGCGGCACAGCTTCTCGACATGAAACCTTCCGAGTTCCGTGAATTGGTTGACGCCGGGATATTGCCACCCCCGGAAAGCTTAGGCGATTTCGAACGATGGCGAGTTTCATTGCTTGTAGCAATCAACACCGGTGCAGCGTTCGACGAGGATTTTGAGCCATGAAGCGTCCAGACCTTCCATACC
This sequence comes from Rhodobacterales bacterium UBA3089, assembly GCA_002367255.1. GTDB lineage: Bacteria > Pseudomonadota > Alphaproteobacteria > Rhodobacterales > Rhodobacteraceae > NORP23. The sequence goes on from DFBD01000232.1 coordinate 9,153, forward strand.
TTGAGTTCAAAACGGTTAAAGGCCGGGAATATATCTATTTCCGCAAAGGCAAGTTTCGCCGTCGCCTGCCATCCAACCCAGACAGCGAAGAATTCAGCCGAGAGTATTGGGCAACTCGTAACGGAAAGCGCAACACTCCTGCAAAAACAACATGGGAAAAGTTGGTGGTCAGTTATTATGGCTCACCTGCATTTAAACGCTTGGGTAAGGGCACACAGGCAAACTACAGACGCCATTGTGAAGCGACCCGTGACAAGAACGGATCAAAAGACGTTCGGCTTTTCCGGCGAAAACATGCACTCGCATCCCGTGATGCTCTGCAAGACACATGGTCAAAGGCCAATGAGCGTGTCGCCGTGCTTTCGATCCTCTGCAAACACGCGGTAGATCTGGAATGGATTGAGCGCAACCCAGTCGTAGACATCGCAAAACTCAAAGGCAACGAGTACGAGGCTTGGCCCGATATCAAACTGAGGGCTTTCGAGCGATTCTGCGATGAACACCACCTGACCACGGCACGCATCATCTTTGAGTTGGGCATCGGCACCGGCCAACGTTTGGGTGATTGCATCAAGATGCGTTGGGAAGACTTCGACGGCGAATACGTGTGCGTCGTACAAGAAAAGACAGACGAAAAGATTTGGGTCTATTGCCCTGCCCGTCTACAAATTTTCATCACCAAACTGCCAAAAAGCGGGGCCTTTATCCTTGCACGCAACCTCACACAACCTTTGGGCAAACGCGCGGTACAAAAGGCAGTCGAGGATGTGCGTTCGGGTATAGGTGCGATGCACGGCGCAGCACGACTAGTCCCGCATGGATGGCGTTACACAGCCGCCAAGCAATTGGCCGAAGCCGGATGCTCCGACAGCGAAATCCAAGCCGTGACGGGCCACAAATCGTTGACGATGGTGCAGAAATATCGAAGCCAGGCAAACCAAAAGAACGCATCAAAGAGGGCGCAACAGCGCCGTGAACAGAACACAAACGGAACGTGAATGTGCGAAACTGAGTGCGAAACTTTGAAAGCCTCTGCAAGAAAACGAGCAATGGAAATGATGGAAAAATCAATAAAATCAATAGTGGTGCGGGTGAAGGGACTCGA
>DFBD01000235.1 GCA_002367255.1 Rhodobacterales bacterium UBA3089
GTCAAGCAAAGCTAAGTGCAGTAGCGCAGCAACTAAATGAGAGGCCGCTAAAGACACTGTACCATCAAACGCCCGCAGAAAAGTTCAGGAATTGTGTTGCGGTGATCAGTTGAACCCACCGCCCAAAGCGGACGATCGGCCCCTTGGAACAGACTATCCCTAAACCCGGGAGCAGCTCATCCCCGGTCCGCATCGGCCAGAAGGTGGCCGAGGGCATTCTCGACCAGGCCAGAGGACAGGATGTGGAGGAAGTGACCAGCCTGCTCCACAAAAATGACTCGCCTGCGCATGGCGCCAACCAGTCCTCCCGCGAGATAGGCCGCGTTCTCCGCCGGTACCAGCGTGTCGTGCAGGCCTTGCAGGATGGTCACGGGCGCCCGGATCCGCCCGAGTCCGTTGCCGAGCTCTTCGAGTTCGCGGCGTAGGACGAGGAGTTCGGCATTCGAGTGCGCGAGCGCCTTGGGCAAGAGCCTGCCGATTGCCTTTATTGACGCGAGCCGCTGCAGCGGATGCGTCTTTTCGTAATCGGGGTCAGCGGCGGATCCCACGAGGAGGACGCCCGAAACCACCTCGGGATGGTTAGCGGCGAGTTGGAGTGCCACCGGCCCGCCATAGGAGGATCCGACGACTACTGCAGGCTCTTGACCAGTTTCCAGAAGTGCTGCAATCGAGCGCGCCTGTTCGGACAAGGCAACAACCGGCTTGCCTGGCCCGCTCTCGCCGAATCCCGGACGGTCGACTGCGAGTCGGTGCTGGCCTGCGGGAACCTTTTTAAGGAACGGCGTCCAGTCCATCGCTTCCCCTGGTGTACCATGAATGAAGAGTACCCTCCGGCCCTTGGGGTCGCCCGCCGAGAGATAGCTGAGCGTCGGCAATTCGCCCCGACCCAAGAGACTGTACCGTCGTGGTAGTTCTCCCTCCACCTTAGTATGCGAGAGGCCGATATTCGTTATCGCCTGAAAGCGCTCACGAACCGATCGGTATGACCTGCCGAAGAGGTGGTCCATGTCGGAAGTTGCGGATTCCATGATAATGAGATCCTGCTCAGGCAAGCTGCTGGCCACCCGGCGGATCGTAGCGGACTGCTGTCTGGCGTCTGTCGATGCGATTGCGGTCGTTTCGATCATGGGTCGGCGCTCTGCCTCTGGTTTAAATTCGCTCGACCTATTGGCCGATGTTCTCCGGTACACATATAATGAAGGCGACAGATATGCTTGTCGGAACACTAAGAAATGTAGTGTCGATCAACCCATATGCAAGATGCAAGCTCCCCGCTGCCTCAGGAAGACGGTGGATACCGACCGATCAGACGTGTCTGCCGCCGTGCCGCCCGGAGCACCGCCAGGAGGCCGGCGGGCTTCCAACCGCGGGCACGGTTCCGCGCGCCAATCTCGAACAGCAGCCGCTGTTGCCTTAAGAGCCTTGCATACACCTGCCACAGCATCATCTCCGGATCCCACGCGCTGATCGGCTCGCTACCCGCCCCGTTGATTTCGATGATCCGGAAATCCTTACCCTCTCGCAGCCGCTCGACCGAGGCGAACCGCACATCGTAGCGGCCATAGTGGAACTCTGGCATTGAGCGCGAGATCGCATCGAATCGCGCGGTCAGTTCGGGCGTGATGTACTCGTCCGCATCGCGGTAGAGGCTGCCGACGCGGATGGAACCTATGAAGGATAGCCGCACGATCTCTCCTGTCTCAGGGATGTGGCCGAGAGTTTCGGCCGACACACCTCCGTGCCCTTCCTGAAGCCCGAGATGCAAGCCCGCTTTCCACGAGGCGCGCTGGTCAGCGAGGATCAGGTCGTGCACCGTCCGAACGCCGTCGCCGACAACATGCGGGAAGTAGCGCAAGGTAACAGATATGACCTTGCCTTTTTCTTCGCCCGGCTGGCGCACATAGAAGATGCCGGCCTCACCCTCCCACGCGATCATTTCCTGCAACATCAGCGTGGCGCTCTCGGGGAAGGCGTCAACGTAAGCGCGCAGCTCCGGCTCCGAAGCAATCGGGCGTACTCCGTATCCCTGCCAGCCGACATCCGGCTTCGCGACCAGCGGGAAGGTCAGCCCGGCCTCCCGCGAGAGTTCGACGGCTCGGCGGCTATCGCCGACTCTGTCGCTCTCTCCACGCGTCAGCGTAACGTAGCGCGCTAGCCAGCGATGCTCTTCGCCCGAGACCATGTCAAGATAGACCTTCTTGCTCTCACCCCATAGGCCGCCCACCTCGATCAACGGATTGGCGAGCGTGGGCAGCGAGAGGCTGCCATGACGAAGCGAGAGCCACATCCACTGAACCGCCAGCGGAACGTAGAAGAGCTTCGACGGGATCCACTCGGCCTGCCCGATGCGGGAGGACAGTCCGCGCAGCGACGGCATGCCCACATGGCTCGTGCTTGGCAACTCAACGGCGGTTCTCGCTCGCGCAACCAGACTCGTGAGCCCCGAACGCCTGACTCGGTGTAGGACGCTCCAGAACGGGCTCTGTGCCGCCCCTATCGTGATTGCGACGAGTACTGCGATCGCCACGATCAATGTCCAGTAGCCAGTCGCCGAAAGTACGCCCTCGGCGAAATGTATGACCAGCCACAGTAAGGCTGGAAGGTAGATTGTGGCGGTCAGAGTGGTCATAGTAGCTAAGATAGCCAATCTTCGGCTCCCAGTCGAGGCCAAGCTAGGGGGATAGGTTTAAAAAAGATTGGTATGAAAAATTGGAGGAATTCTCTGTTGTATGTATAGTACAACGCATGATTGCTTAAAGGCTTAAATCTATTATGGGATTCAATGCAGGTATTTCCGAGTATGGGATTCAATGCAGGTATTTCCGAGTTAAACGACCGCATAGCAGAGGTTGGGACAAGAGCATGAGCGCAACTCCTGAATTAGCAACTTCTGAACTAGACAGCGGCTGGGAGCTCTTTCCTCATGACGCTGATATCGGACCTGTCGCGTAATTGTGCCGCTCCTTTAATCGCATATTATGCCTTAAAGGAGAAACGAGATGGTATCACAACATACAGCAGAATTCAGACAGGAAGCGGTGCGCGTTGCACTGACGAGCGGGTTAAATCGAAAGCAGGTCGCTTCTGACTTTGGCGTTGGTTTTTCGACGTTAAGCCGCTGGATACAATTGGAGCGCAGAGGGTTGTCTGAGCCGACAGCCCAGAGCGATCTGGAGGCCGAAGTGACCAAGGGGCGCTTTCAAACTACGGGCAACCTCAAGTCCAAGCGGAACGCCCCCCGCGCGGCAAGGCAAGTACCACGGGATCGGGGTAATTCTTGAGGAAAAGTGCCTCGGCAAGTGCCCTACCTGCCGTAATGCGATTGTTGAATGTTATCATTGCTCTTTGCTTGCTGCGCGCAAATGCGTTTCGAACCAGTCCACTGCCAGATCGACAACCTGATCAAGCGTGCCCGGCTCTTCGAATAAATGCGTTGCACCCGGCACAATCTCCATACGCATTTCGCAGCGCAGAGAATTAGCGGCTGACTCGTTGAGTTTGATAACGACGCCGTCTCTTCCTCCGACAATGAGTAATGTCGGAGCCTGAACCTTCGGCAACTCCTCCCCGGCCAGATCGGGCCGCCCCCCACGAGAGACGACAACATCTACATCCTCAGGCGCACGCGCCGCAGCAACCAGAGCCGCGGCTGCACCGGTGCTCGACCCGAACAGACCAACCGGAAGGCTGGTCAATTCAGGCTCAGTACGAGCCCATTTGATCGCCTCTATCATACGTTCGCTAAGAAGGGGAATGTCGAAGACATTAGTACGGTCGAGCGCCTCTTCCTCGGTCAGAAGATCGAACAGGAGGGTCGCGATCCCCTTTTCGCCCAAACGCTCGGCAACGAAGTTGTTCCGTGAACTAAGACGACTGCTGCCGGCGCCATGGGCAAAAACCACCAGACCTATTACATTTCCCGGAACACGTAGGATACCCTCCAACTCCCTGGAACCTACTGTAATATAGCGCTTTTCAATTGAAGAAATTGACATAAAAACTATTCCCTCCACAGGTAAACCACACAATAACCATTTTTAAAACATTTGGTCATTATCTGCGTGAACTCGTGTAGAGACAATGATCTGGGTCAAAATCCTTCTGCTGTCCCACCTGCTTTCCTCAAAGTCGCTTCTGCACCCTCGGTCTTGCTATAGAATGTGGCGACGTCGGGCACAGTAACGATGTCGCAAGATAGCTAGAAAACTGGGAATATCTCAATGCGGTGGTTCTTCGGATCAATCCTGGCCACCGGTATCTTTGGGAGAGTGTCGGCGTGGTTACCATCCATTGTCGGGGGAAGGCAATAACGGCAACGAAAGTAGAACTCTGTAGGCGTTTCCATTTGATTTCGCCGATTCAAAAAGTTCAACTGACGTGACTGGCATCGAGAGCGAAATAGGCTGTTTCAAGGTTTGACAGGCCAACCGCGCCTGATCTTTCCGCGCAAAGCGGGCAATTGTAATATGAGGGAGGACCGGCAAGCGCGTTTCGATCCCGAGAACATCTTCAAGCGCTTGCTTCAATCTGTTGATTTCGTTCGTGGCCTTGCCGGTTATCCAGACCAATCGAGGCCGATTATTATCGGGTCCAAACGCCAGAGTTTTAAATTCCAGTGTGAAGCTCTCAATGCTGCGAACTGCCTTTAGTAACTTCTTTTCTGTTAGTAACTGGTCTTCCATTTGCCATGGCGGAAGAAGAGTAAGGTGCAGGTCTTCAGGGTGAGTAAGGCCTACCGGGAGATTGGATAGTCCCGCCTGAAGCTTTATGCACTCATCGGAAACTCTATCAGTAGCCTTGATGCCAACAAATACGCGTTTAGATGGGCCCGATTGTTTCATACCGTTAACCAGATACAAAAAATTGAGGATGGTCAATCAAATCGGTTCACTTTATGGGCTGGGAGGATATCGAATTAGATCAATGCGGGAGGTGGCATCAATTTCTATTTCAACAATGACGAGAAAGGTTATGCTGTTAGTGGTGCAATTTAATTGAAAGCGCTGATTATCGAGAACTCAGGCCATGAAAACATTAAAATAGAAATTTTGTTGAACCAGCGCAAAGAAAAGGTGCCGGAGTACGAATAAAAAGCAAAGAAGGGAGAAAAAACATGAATACTCAGAGAATAACACGTCAGGATATCATCCGGCTCTTCGGTGATGTTAACGACCACAGGGTCACAGAGATTCTAGAAACCAGTGCCAGTATTGAAGAACTGGAGGAAGCTTACGCATGGCTCTCCGGTGAAAGCGATGTCATGGGCGATGCGCGCTTGCCGCTCACGGGTCGGGCTGGGCAAGTCTACGATATTCTGGAACGTGACAAGGAATGGGCGCGTCAAGCAGAAGAGTAGAATGGCGCCGGCATTGTCCACTGTCATTCACTGTATCACGGTCGAGGCAACGGCAGGATTTGCGTTGCTAAGCTATACGAGATCGGCTGTCACGAGCTTACTAGTAAATGCGCTCTTAGCCTCACGTCGTAGTTCACCCGCCCTATCAATGTAACGTGGCGAGAAATGGAATTGGGTGAAGCGTCTCGCACCGGCACGGCGGGCAATGTCACCTGCCTGATGCGCGGTTAAGTGCATCTTCCGCTTGGCAATGTCAGCATCTTCCTCAAGAAACGCGGATTCAATGAAAAGATGATCTGCATTTCGTGCAAGTTTGACGATTTTCTTCACATTGCACGGAGTATAGCCAGAATCGGTTACATAGGCAACTTTCTGCCCTGATGCCTCCTGCAAGAGTTCTTGGCGCAATTCATGAAGTGGATAGGTTGTCTCGTGCGTCTTTCCGTGTTCGCGCCATCTCGCGGTTATAATCGTATCGCCAGGATCGCCGCGCACAACTGCCTCTTTAAGTTCACGCAACCACGGTCCAACGCCGAGCCCCATTGCAGTTACTTTGTTGCGCCAGACATTAAAATGCTGTTTTTCTTCTATCGAAAAGGCCAGACACGGGATGCGATGGTCGAGCTGCACAGTGCGGACCCGGTAATTCGCTTCATCGAAGATAATTCCGTCGGTGACCGGGCGCGGCGGCATATCCTGTTTCTTGAAGCCGTTGTTGAACCTGAATCGCGCCGTCATTAGCATGTCCTCTTCGGCAAGCTCATGCGCGTCGATGCACAGATCAGCCTGTCCGCCGCCAGCGAGGTTCCAGCTATAGGCGCCTAGCTTATGCTCTACACGCGCTATGAAGCCCGCCGGGCCAGTGATATGGATGTGCTTTTGCCGGCCTAGCAGCACCCTCAGAAGTCGGTCAAAGCCCATAAAATGATCCATGTGGGTGTGGCTGACGAAGACATGCGTAATGCGTAAAAGTGTCCGCGACGGTACAGCGGCTATATCGCCGAGGTCGAAAAGAAGTGCGCGCTTCTCGTGAAAAAAATCAATCAGGACACCGGGATCGCCAAATGGATCGTTAATCAGTTTAGGATGCATCAGGGGTGTCATTCTCGATATCCTTCCGGAATTTTTCGTACAGTCCTTATGTCGGCAGTCTCAGGCCGAAATTCGATGGGGCTAGCTTGAACCTCTCCAGCAACCAATCATTGGCTTTGATATTGCGGCTTACTCATTCCACCCAATATTCTGATATCTTTCGGGCAAGCGCAAATAGCAGAACAACTTATATAATGAAGTGGCCTTGAAATGTAGGACCACCTCTGGACGGAAGTTTTTGTGTCAGCATAAATCAGAGGTCGGTCGCTTCGCCTTGAGTTGACTCAAATCAACTAGACCGCTCTTTTATTACAATAACCATACTAAGTTGGCAACTTAATGATGGAGAAATAGTGATGACAATACTTAAGGTAATCGAGGTTATCGCCCAGTCTGAAAAGAGTGGGGAGGACGCCGCACAGAACGCGATAAATGAAGCTGCGAAATCAATCCGTGAAATAAATTCCATCTATATCAGATAGAAAGAGGCAACAGTCGAGAATGGAAAGATCGCGAATTATCGAATAAATGCAAAGATTTAGTTCCTTATCGAAGAATAGTACTGCAAAAAGTATTGCAGTCGGCGATCTGACCCCATCGATTGGACCAGCATGAAAGTTAGGGCATGATTGATCTCAGGTCTGCCGAAACGGTGGCTTCTGGAACTGATCACGGTTTTCTATGCGAATGCTGCCCCTGCCGAGTTGACGCCACCGGAATACATTGCCGAGTTCCTCCGCGAAATGGCGCTGAACGGAAAAACTTTGACCATGCCCGAATTCGATCTTCCGCATGCGACTGTGAACACGGTTTTGAAAGCAACCCGCGACTTTATAGATCGGAACGGCCAAGTGCTTCTGGATCGAGCGGAAAATGACTACATCGTGGAGGGGCATGGCGATCCAAGGCCACAACACGTTAGTCTTTCGGACACACCCGTCATAATCGATTGTCTGGAGTTCAACCGCAGCCTTCGACTGATTGATCCATTTGACGAACTGGTCTACCGGAAGTTGGAATGCGAGCGCCTAGGTGCCTCGTGGATCGGCGATTTTTTAATCAAGCGATGCGCCGATGCCCTTGGCGGACGCCCCATCCGACAAGCTCCTCGATTTCTACACCGCTTTTCGCGCCTCTCTTCGTGCGCGTCTGGCCCTCGCGAATTTACTTGAACCGGAACCACGCAAACCCGAAAAATGGGTACCACTCGCCAAGCAATACCTCGCCATTGCTGAGCGGGCAATTTCTAGGATGGCCCCTCTAGAAGCTCGATAATTGATCCGCCCTCATGGCAGCATCTGATCGCCTCGCCCAAAAGGGGTGCGACGCTGACGATCTCGATTTGCTGTTCAATAATATCCGGTTCGAGGCGAAAAGGTAGAACAATATCCGTAATGATTGTTATTGAAAGGCGCGGATCACAGATTGCTTTTTCAGCTTCACCTACAAAAAGACCATGCGCGGCAAGTGCATAGACCGAGCGCGCACCCTGCTCCAGACATGCTTCAGCCGCACGCAACATAGTCCCGCCCGTACTGATTAGGTCATCGATAACAAGGACAACGGTGTCTTTCATATCGCCGACCAGAAGATTTCCTGTCACGACGCCCGCGCTTCGGCGCTTCTCCATGAAGGCCGTCCCAACTGCACGACCAATCAGTTTCTCAAACATTACCTGAAACAATTGGGCCCGTTTCACGCCGCCCGGATCCGGTGAGACCACAACCACCGGAGCACCGCCAACCCGCTCCCGCATATGTTCGGCAAACAGTCGTCGCGTGTCAAGATGCTCGGTTTGGCAGCGAAATGCATTCTGAAAAGCGACGATGTTATGAACATCAAGGACAATCACGGCATCCGTTCCCATCCCCTCCAGCAGCATCGCCATGTACCGCGTGGTGACCGGGTCGTGGGGCTTGGTCTGGCGATCCTTGCGCGCGTACGCAAGGTAAGGAATAACTGCGGTAACACGCGCCGCGCCGCTCTCTCGGATAGCACCAATAAAGAAGAGAAGACGGCAGATTTTGTCATTGACGGATTCGGTTGCGTCGCCATAGAGGCTATGGATGACATAGACATCACGACCACGCACACTGACCAGCGGACGCGCCTTATGCTCCCCATCCTCAAAGTACGCTCCTCGTGGTTGCTTAGTGGCAACTCGAGATAACGTGCTATTCCTTCACCCAATTCGCGTGTGGCGTTGAGCGAAAAAAGAACTGGTGGGCTTAAGAATTCCATGAGATTCTCCAGCTTCTTCGATTTTGTAGCTTAGTGTTTAATTCTACCCTCATATGGTCCACGTCGAAAAACACTCTCAGTTTAACAGCAAACCCTCCGCAAAGTCGCGTTAAATCAAGGGATTGCTGCCAGCCGTTGGAATACAGTTTCAGCCTGATCAACCGCATCAGTGGTTTTGATCGCAAGCGACAGGAAAATCAGGGTGTTGCCTTCTTCAAAACCGATTGGTGCCAGGAAAACGATTCCGCTATTAGCTCCAGGATGCCACAGAAGATCTTTTAGGATATCAAGGCCGCTCGAAAACGGGCGATGCGATGGAACCAGACCTGATCTGTGGGCAATAATATAGGCAGGCGTTTTATCGGGGGCGAATAAGCTATTCAGGAGCGTCATCGGCACGGATACGCCACCCCACCGCCCATTGCATTCCACCCAATACAGGCTTGCCGTTTCGAAGCTCTTCCCCGATATGATAGTGTCAAAACTACAACGCCCAAAGTAGTCTAGTGTCTGTAGAATATGGCCCAACATCAGAGCATCTCGCGAGAGTTTGAAGTCCCAATCGTCGGGCAGCGCGGCGGGCACCGCGCCCGAGAACCGGCCTGCCTGCCCTGTCAAATACTGTTCGAAAATCCCCTCGATGACCGGCGGTCCCTCCTCGGCTGGAGGAATCCATAGCTGAACTGACGGGCTTGTCAGAACATTACAATCCCAGACCTGAACCATCAGCGGGTAAGGTGAAGATCCGACAGTATCAACGATCAAATCTTTTAAATACTGGTGTAAGTCTTTCACGCTTATATCCGCGATATCCGCTGACAAAATAGGAAAATTGCCTGCCGAACCAGCGCTGTCCGGAACCTTGATTACGATTTTCTCATAACTTCGGGCCAGAGAATGTACGCGACCCGTCAACGCCGCCGGGCCATAAACCGAATATTTGTGCGGCACTGCAGCTTCACCAAAAAGACGTGTTGTGAGCGATGCAAACCACAGTTTGTCATTCACCCGCGCCGTCAGCGATGGCGTTGGTCCGGCAACATGTATTGGCAGGCCCGTGTCACGCCCAAGCTTTTTCGCGAGCGTCCAGATCGTACCGGTGGTGATATGTGCCACAAGGGTAGCACCGCCCCGTTCCTCCACTTGGGCACACAACTGCGCATATGCGTGTGCATCCTTCAGGCATTTGACCGGAGTAGGTACCCTGACTTCATCGTTGGTTTGATCAATATACAAATAGTCGCGGTGGCCAAGACCCAGATCCTTTTCCAGATATTGCTCGAAAGATCGGTTCCGTTGACCACCTATCACGACCAGATCACCCTCTCTGGCAAGAACCGATAAGCGGTACTCGATAGGGCTAGCGCTACGATGTTCGAACAGTGCGATTTCTCCGATATCACCAAAAAATATATATGGCGTGTCGCCCGATCCTTGCCGCACCTGCGGCATAAAATAGGACAGTTCAGTTTGGTTACGACTCTCACTTAAAAATTCAGTCGCCACCGCCTGCGCCACATCACGCTCAGTGGTAGTCAGACCGACAATACGCCGCCGAACGATTGGCAGGCCCGTAGATCCATCCAGTCGTTTTGCTATTTTGCGATAGATCAGTTCCGTCATTGCGATTCCTCGTGACATACAGATTGACGCTGGCAAAAAACCTAGCACGCATTTCTTAAAGGGCCTTGATGCAAATCAAAGCAGTTTCCGTTATAAATAGTCAAGTTACGGTATCTTAACCAACCGGAGGCCCTGTTTATGTGCCGACTATATGCATTTAAAGCGAATGAGCCAACACGAGTGGAATGCAGTCTTGTCCGTTCGCAGAATAGTCTGATGGCACAAAGTGCCGGAGACGCCGTAGGGCTGGTTCATGCGCACGGCTGGGGGATTGCCGATTACCCCGACGACGTGCCCATGATTGAAAAGCAGATCTGGGCCGCATTTCACGGCGAACATTTTGCCAAAAAAGCGGCGCGTATCTACGCACACACCGTCGTAGCGCATGTACGCAGGGCGACGGTTGGGGTGCATTCTATTGAAAACACACACCCATTTTGCCACGGACGATGGATTTTCGCCCATAATGGCACAGTCCCGAATTTCCTGAAGGTTCGCGACAGGATGATTCCCGAAATCGATCCCTTGTTTAGAAATGACATCAGGGGAACGACCGATAGCGAGCATATTTTTTACTATCTTCTGTCGCTCCATCAGGACCATCCCGAGGTTCCGCTTATGGATACTGTTGGCAAAGGTCTACGACAGATTATAGAGTGGTCCTGGGAAATCGACCCAAGCCGTAAAGTTGGTTTGAATGTCGTCTTGACAGATGGGGATCAATTTGTCGGTAGCCGCTATAACCGGACGCTGTGGCATCTTGAACGCGAGTTTGAGTTCGAATGCCCGATTTGCGGCAAATCCCACGTGCACCACGACTTCGGATCGAATTACCGGGCGCTGGAAATCGCCTCGGAGCCGTTGACAGACGAGAACTGGCACGAAATGCCTGATGGTGTCGTCTATTCTGTTGACGAGAATTACCATTTGATGACCCAGAACATATAGATGTCCGCTCGATAACCTTGACTAACGCCATTCCACAGAAGGAAAGGAGGCGCAGGAGCAAATGCGCTACACAGTGCAGTTAGGTTTCGTTAACGGCGCGGCCCATTTGTTCAAAGAGCCCGACTCGAATCAAGCCTAAGGTCACCAGTGCCACCAACTGGTTCGGGACATATCTTGCTAGCTGAGAAACCTATCCTTCACGGGATATGTAAAACTCTGCACAGGCTCTTTCGTGGCCACGAATAACGCGCTTACCAGCCATTGGCCCGCGTTTTTCGAAAACCACTGTGCATTGGCCTTCCGGTTCATCGTCCCGTTCGTAATAGATCACCACCCAGTCTTTGGTTCGCTTTAACTGATGGGACAAGGCCGTATTTGAAAAAAGCGCGGTGAAATGCCAGTCATCCCGCTGGGTGTGCAGGATGGGCAGCCATGCTTTTCCGGCTGGATTAAATCTTTTGGGAGTAATGA
>DFBD01000179.1 GCA_002367255.1 Rhodobacterales bacterium UBA3089
AAGAACCGCAAGATGTTTAAGGGCGTTAACCTTGATCTTGATGGCATCCAGTGGATGCTGGGGGATGTGGCAACGGAACTGGAAGCCTCGCGTTTGTTGTATAAAGCGGCGGCAAATGCGCTGGGCACACCCGAGGGGCCGCTGATGGCCGCGCACGCCAAACGCTTTGTACCGGATGCGGCGGTGAAGGCTGCCAATACCTGTACGCAGGTGATGGGCGGCATGGGATTGTTGAAACCTTACGGGATGGACCGTCTTAGCCGTTTATCGCAAATGCTGCGGATTGTGGATGGTACGACCGAGATCAGCCGTGTAGTTATAGGGCGAGCTTTGCAGAAACGCGCCGAGGGCTTGCCGGATATTCCGGTGCCCAAGGGCTATGGGGAGAAATAAGATGGGTTTTAATGCTTTAGTCGTCGAGAAGAATGACGAGGGTAAGACCTCGGCCGCCGTTCAACAGTTGGAGATTTCCGATCTGCCGCACGGTGACGTGATTGTGGATGTGGAGTATTCCACGGTGAACTACAAGGATGGCCTGTGCATTGGCCCGGGTGGCGGGCTGGTGCGAAACTATCCGCACGTGCCGGGGATTGATTTTGCCGGTGTTGTGTCCAGCAGCGAGGACGCGCGTTACAAGGCGGGCGACAAAGTGGTATTAACCGGATGGCGCGTGGGCGAGGCGCATTGGGGGGGGTACTCCCAAAAGGCGTCGGTCAAGGCGGATTGGCTGGTGCCGTTGCCCGAAGGTCTGACATCGCGTCAGGCAATGGCGGTTGGTACGGCTGGCTTTACGGCAATGCTGGCGGTTATGGCGCTTGAGGATCAAGGACTGGAAAAGAACCACGGTCCGGTTTTGGTTACCGGCGCGGCTGGTGGCGTTGGTTCGGTTGCGACAGCGATATTGGCGAACCTCGGGTACGAGGTTGCGGCAGTTACCGGTCGGCCTGAAGCGGCGGATTATCTGAAGTCTTTGGGTGCAACACAGATCGTAGCACGCGAAGAGATCAACGAAACCACCAAGCGCCCATTGGAGAGCGAAAACTGGGCTGGTTGTGTCGACGCGGTCGGTGGCGACATGCTGGCGCGGGTTCTGGGACAGATGAAATATGGCACGTCGGTTGCTGCGGTTGGACTGGCTGGCGGGGCTGGCTTGCCTACGACCGTAATCCCGTTCCTGTTGCGCGCGGTGAACCTGCTGGGCATCGATAGTGTTATGCAACCTTATGACAACCGTCTGCGCGCGTGGCAGCGGATTGCAACGGATCTGCCGATGGATAAGCTGGAAAGCATGATACAGCCAGCGACGCTGAGTGATTTGCCTGCTTTGGGTAAGGATATCCTTAAGGGGCAGGTTAAGGGCCGTGTCGTTGTGGATGTGAATGCGTAGGGTTTTGACTATTTAGGAAAAAGAGAAGGCGGGATTGAATGAGTAAGCTGGATATTGATTTTGTGCGTTCGCAGTTTCCTGCGTTCAAGGAACCTTCGTTGCAAGGCCAAGCGTTTTTTGAAAATGCGGGCGGGTCGTATACCAGCAAGTTTGTGATTGATCGGCTGTACCGATATTACACGCAGCGCAAGGTGCAGCCTTATGCGCCCTACGAGGCCTCGCGTTTGGCGGGCGAAGAGATGGACGAGGCGCGGACGCGGTTATCGGGTGTCTTGAACATTCCGGCAAATGATCTGAGCTTTGGTCCGTCGACCACGCAAAACACGTATGTTCTGGCCCAAGCCTTCGGGCAGATGTTGTCCGAGGGCGATGCGATTATCGTGACGAATCAAGACCACGAGGCGAATTCAGGCCCTTGGCGTCGTTTAGCTGATCGCGGGATTGAGGTGCGCGAGTGGGTGGTGGACAAGGATACCGGATTTCTGGACCCGTCGAAATTGGCGAACCTGCTGGACGACAAGGTAAAGCTTGTGACCTTCCCGCATGTGTCCAACATTGTCGGGCAGATCAATCCGGTGGCGGAAATTTGCGGGATGGTCAAAGCGGCAGGGGCAGTGAGCTGCGTTGACGGTGTCAGCTTTGCACCGCATGGGTTACCCGATATCAAGGCGCTGGGCGCGGATATTTATCTGTTTTCGGCCTATAAGACATTTGGTCCGCATCAAGGGATTATGTATGTTGAGGCCGATCTGGCGGCCCGACTCCCAAATCAGGGGCATTATTTCAACGCGGAATCGCCCTATAAACGCTTTACGCCAGCGGGGCCGGATCACGCACAAATAGCAGCCTCGGCCGGGATGGTGGATTATATCGAAGCGGTGCATGACCACCATTTTGGCGCGAAAGGTTCGTTGGCACAAAAGGGGCGGGCGACGTTGGAATTACAGGCGGCGCATGAAACCGAACTGCTGGCGCCGTTGTTGGAATACCTTCGGTCGCGTAACGACGTTCGCTTGATTGGCGCGGATAAGGCGGAGGGTCGTGTGCCAACCGTGGCTATCGGCCTGAAACGTGCTGGCGAAAGTGTTGCGCAGGATTTGGCCAAGCTTGGCATTATGGCCGGTGGCGGAGATTTCTATGCCGTGCGATTGATGGAAGGACTCGGTATTGATCCGTCCAACGGGGTGCTGCGGTTAAGTTTCGTGCATTACACCAACACCCAGGAAGTCGAAAATCTGATGAAAGCACTGGATCAAACGCTTTAAAGGCCTGGGTCTTATTAGTGGAATAATAACATTTTCCCTTGATTCCCGACGCGCCAGGTTTCACCCTGTTGCAAAATCTTAAAACAGGAGAGAGATCATGCCTACAGCAGCGAAACTGGTCGCGGCGATATTTCTGGCCATATCGGGAGTTATCGTTGTGACTGTTGTGGTTAACGTCTATCCGGATGCCGCCAGACGGTCGGTCGGGATGACGAGCGCGGCCGTGCTTATGGGCATTATCATTGGCTGGCGTGGGCTGGGTCGGCAGATAGCGGATGATGAAGGTTCTGGTGTCGTGTCTGGTTTGAGGTCGGGAATCGCAATGTTTGTCTGGGTGGTTTTCCTCTTTGGGCTAGGGGATATGATAATAGGCATTATGGATAACGCCTATTATCAACCGATGACCGCGTTGTTGGTTATTCCGGCTGGTATGATCAAATATGGCCAGATGGCGTTGAACGTTCCGATTCTTGGAACGATGCTGGTTTTGGCTGCTGTCGCGGGAAAGATGACTAAAGCGGCGAATGAACGCTGGAGTTGAGGGAAAACTCCGTTGATCTGGGCCTTGTTTCGTTCCGGTTTGATAAATAAATCTGTTTGGCAGATAACTTCGAAGGATTGATAATGAATCGCTACACGGATCTTCCACATACCGTTGGTAACACCCCGCTGATACGGCTGAACAAGGCCTCGGCGCTGACAGGATGCGAGATTTACGGCAAAGCAGAATTCATGAACCCCGGGCAATCCGTTAAGGATCGTGCCGCGTTAAGCATTATCACGGATGCCATCGCTAAGGGCGACCTGAAACCCGGCGGTACGATTGTCGAGGGGACAGCAGGGAACACCGGCATCGGTTTGGCACTGGTGGGCGCGGCGATGGGTTTTAAGACGGTTATCGTTATTCCCGACACGCAAAGTCAGGAAAAGAAGGATATGATCCGCCTAGCAGGGGCGCAATTGGTTGAAGTGCCCGCCGCACCCTATTCAAACCCTAACAACTTTGTGCGCTACTCTGCGCGGCTGGCAAAGGCTTTATCTACGAGCAATCCGAACGGTGTTATCTGGGCCAACCAGTTTGACAATGTTGCGAACCGTCAGGCGCATATCGATGCAACCGCCCCCGAGATTTACGAACAAACGGATGGCAAGATTGACGGCTTTATATGTGCTGTTGGTTCGGGTGGCACGCTTGCCGGTGTGGCCATGGGGCTACATGAGCGTAACAAAGACATCAAAATCGGACTGGCAGACCCCGATGGTGCGGCACTTCATAACTTCTATGTTAATGGCGTGCTAAAAGGCGAGGGTTCCTCGATTATAGAGGGGATCGGGCAGGGGCGCATTACGGCGAATCTCGAAGGGTTGTCGGTCGATTTTTCCTACAATATCCCCGATAGCGAGGCCGTTCCGGTTGTCTTTGACATGCTGGCAGACGAGGGGCTTTGCCTTGGCGGCTCATCCGGCATAAACGTGGCAGGTGCAATAAGGATGGCCAAAGACATGGGGCCGGGCAAAACGATTGTGACGGTGTTGGCGGATTACGGTACACGGTATCAATCAAAGCTGTTCAATCCGGTGTTCCTGCGTGAAAAAGGATTACCCGTACCCAAGTGGCTGGATACCGCAGGACCGGAGATGCCGGACGTTAGCGAATAAAGGGTTACCCTGATGAGATTTTTAATTGTTGCCTTGCAAGCCTTCATTACTGCCACGTTCATGGCAAATGCAGGGTTTGCCCAAAGTGACAACACTGAAATGGCTGACGCATGGGTTGCGACCGCGACGCGCGCCGAGGAAGTTCTGGAAACCAATCTGGCCTCGACCGCAGCCTTGGAAATTCTCCGCGCCAAACTGGTCACCCAGCGAAGTGAGGCTCTGGCGTTAGAAATTATTGCTCAAAGCTACATTGTTCCGCTACGCACCGAACTGAATGCGCTTGGCCCGACGCCCGAAGACGGGGTTGTCGAGGCGTCCGAAATTGCAGCTAGACGTGCGGCTCTGGACGCAGAAATTGCACGTGAAACCGCACCACTTTTGCTGGCCCAAGCGGGTTATAGGCGATCGAACAGGCTGATCTCCGAGATAAACGCTGTGATCCGAACGCGGTTTTCAGAAACACTGGTTGAACTTGGCCCATCTCCGCTTACTCCGACCCTGTGGCCCAAAGCGTTAAGTGATATTACGCACTACACCACCCGTTTGACTGGCGAAATACGCGAAACCTTCACACAAGAGGCCAGCCGTGCCGCGCTGACGAAAAAGGCCCCCTTGGCACTGCTGTTTGCCGGATTGGGCTTGTGGATGCTTCTGGGCGTGCGTCGCGGGTTTGCCGACTTGATTGAACGTGGTCTGTCTTTGGGCGGGGAAATTGCCAAATGGCAGGTCTCTTTAGGCGAGTTGGCACGATTACTGGTGCCAAGTGCGGGCGCCGCAGCGGTGATTTTTGCAATCCGCAGTTTGGACATGGCGGAGGTCTGGGGAACCGCCCTCGTCGACGTTATGCCGCAAATTGCTTTGGCGTTGATTGCTGCACCTTGGTTGGGCCACAGTGTATTCGGGACGGCAAAAAAAGGCGAAAGCGATACAGTAGCCCGGTCCGGCTATAGGATGAGTCTTCTATTGGGGATTGTCTACGCGGCATCAGTTTTACTACAGGCGATTTCCGTACAAGGCGAGTTTTCAACGGAAACGCTGGCCGTACTTAACCTGCCGTTGATTATAATTGCTGCTTTCGCCTTTTTCCGCCTTTCCAGAATTCTAAAGAATGGCTGGCATGCCGATCTGAATTTGGACGAGGAAAGTGAAACTTCCGAATTCATCTTTTCCGCTATTTTGTGGCGCGCCCTGCTTTTAATTGCGGTAACTGCACCTGTATTGGCAGCGATCGGATATTTTGCGGCGGCACGTTTTCTGGTGTTTCCCACAATCCTTACGCTTGGTTTGCTTGCCACAATTTTGGTTTTGTACTACCTGATCCGTTCATTCCTTGGCCACTGGATCGAGGGCGACGGAAACGAGCTGCGCCGCGATAAAATTCGCTTGATCCCTGTTTTTGTGGGCTTCTTTCTGGCACTAGGCACCTTGCCGCTGCTGGCGTTGATTTGGGGCGCGCGCTCAAGTGATTTGTTGGAAATCTGGGGGTGGTTAAACGACGGAATCACGATCGGAGAAAGTCGGTTTTCGTTAACTGATTTGCTGATATTCGTCTTGGTTTTTGGCATCGGGTATACCCTGACAAAATTGTTGCAAAAAACGATCCGCAGCTCGGTATTACCGCGCACACGTATGGATATCGGCGGCAAAACCGCTGTACTGGCCGGGATTGGTTATGTCGGTGTTACCATCACAGCCCTTGCTGCGATTTCAGCGGCGGGGCTGGATTTGTCCAGCCTGGCAATTGTTGCTGGCGCATTGTCGGTTGGTATCGGGTTTGGCCTTCAAACGATTGTGTCAAATTTTGTATCCGGCATAATTTTGCTGATTGAACGCCCCATCAAAGAAGGCGACTGGATCATCGCTGGCGGGCACGAAGGGGTCGTGCGCAAAATCTCGGTTCGGGCGACGCTGGTTGATACGTTTGATCGTTGCGTCGTGGTTATCCCGAATTCGGACCTGATTGCGGGTAGCGTGCTGAACTGGACCTCGCCTGATTTGACCGGGCGCGTAAAAGTGCCGATAGGCGTGGCCTACGGAACCAACCCTGAAAAGGTTAAAGAGATATTGCTTGAGATCGCGACCGCTCATCCTGTTGCATTAAAATATCCGGCACCCTCGGTTGTGTTCAAAAACTTCGGTGCCAGCGCACTTGATTTCGAACTGCGAGTGTTCATTCGGGATGTTAACACTATTCTGACTGTTCACTCGGATATAAATTTCGAAATCGCCCGCCGATTTGCTGAAGAGGGTATAGAGATTCCGTTTGAACAACATGATGTAACGTTGAAAAACGTCGAACAAATCGGGGCCGTTGTAAGTAATGCGATCAAGGGAACTGGATCGGATAGCAAGTAATATCCAACGGGGTTTATTATGGCCTTGATCTAGCGTTAAAGGGCGGTATATAGACCCTCAACGGACAGGTGGCCGAGTGGTCGAAGGCGCACGCCTGGAAAGTGTGTAGGCGGGGAACCGTCTCCAGGGTTCGAATCCCTGTCTGTCCGCCACAACCTATTGATATCACAGTACTTCCCCGCCTTATACCATTAGTTCCCGCAACTACAGGGACTTACGGGTGGCATGTTTCACAAGAGACGTGTATCGGGCCGGGATTATAGCGAATTTCCCGGGTTTATCTCTCTTAGCCTTTTCGAGGGTTCGGTTTTGCGGAAGCGGCATACTTGGCAACCCTAGAAAAAAACAGAATCTACGCTTGATCGAAGGTTACGCACTTGTAGTTTCCGGCGCGCGTTAATCATCAGCGCACGGCTCGGGCTTTGGTATTTGCGAGCATTTCGCGCTGATCCTTCCAATCCGCCGGAACACCGGTTCTGATCAGGAAGTCGGATGTCATATGGATCGGCAGGGTTCCGGCTATGGCTTGCTCGATAATGTCGGGTGCAAGGAACGCCAGCTCGATTACGCGTCGAACGCGGTTTGGTGTGACGCCTGCTTGTGTAGCGATCTGAGAAAAAGACTTGCCGGATTTTACGGCCTCGTACCACTGCATTGCTTTGGCGATATTACGGATCAGGGTTGGGTCACTTTCCGGGGGCGTGTCTCCAAGGATGATTTTGGTTTCTACCCCTCTGCGACGAAGCTGGAAGGCTGTGCTTATCACAATATCATCGCCGGGCAGTCTTTGTGGCGCAAGTTCCAGATACCCAGCCAAGGCAGATACATCGAGTTCTATGGATAAATGCCCCGGAGCGATACGGACCTTTGCAATCAAGTAACCCCAGTTGGCGTGCGGATTTGGACTTGAGAACAATTGTTCCAGTGCTCCGGCCTTCTCCCGGAGGCGTTTAACCTCGTGGGCCTCCAGATCTTCGACCAAATCCGGCAGGAGGTCCTGCCTTGCAAAATACGCGCTGGCAGCCTGCGCAATCGCGCGCTCCAGCTGCGGTGCCGGAAGGCGCCATGCATCGGGATGGTTTTTACGCTTATCGGTCACGAGCCGGCGAGAGATATAATACCGCAGACGTTTTCCGTTTTTGTTTGTATGGCTCGGGGTCAGACGGTCTCCTGTTTCGTCGAAGAGCTTTCCTGCTAACGGGGAGGGGTGCGCGGCGTTTGCTTGTCCTCTTTGCTTGGCAGCGCTTGCCGCAAGCCTTTGCTGAACATCCTCCCATATGTCAGGCTCAATGATGGCGGGGTGCTGGCTCTCATAGGTCTTTTTGTGATGCCGGATTTTCCCTGCATAGATAGGGT
>DFBD01000015.1:0-3806 GCA_002367255.1 Rhodobacterales bacterium UBA3089
CCTAGTATGTATTTGCAAAGCAATTGCATGCGACTTCCCCCAAATGTCGATTCAGTTCAACATTTAACACCACGAGGTCGTCATGCTTATCGGTTGCCCCACAGAAATCAAAAACCAGGAATATCGCGTTGGGATTACACCCGCCGCCGCGCACGAAGCCGTTGCAAACGGCCACGATGTCATCATCCAGAAAGGCGCTGGCGCTGGTGCCGGTTTCCCCGATGAAGAATACATCGCAGCCGGTGCTCGTATCGTTGATACAGCCGAAGAAATCTTCGCGATGGGCGAAATGGTTGTGAAGGTAAAAGAACCACAGGCTGTCGAGCGCGCCCAACTGCGCAAGGATCAGATCCTGTTCACATATCTGCACCTCGCACCGGACGCACCACAAACGGCTGACTTGCTGGAAAGCGGTGTCACAGCGATTGCATACGAAACCGTAACAGACCGCATGGGCGGTCTTCCCCTGCTTGCACCTATGTCCGAAGTTGCAGGCCGTTTAGCACCACAAGTTGGTAGCTGGACTTTGCAAAAAGCCAACGGTGGACGCGGCGTTCTAATGGGCGGCGTTCCGGGGGTTGCGCCTGCTAAAGTTACCGTAATCGGTGGCGGTGTTGTTGGAACCCACGCAGCGAAAATCGCGTCAGGCATGGGCGCCGATGTTACCGTCCTTGATATGTCGCTACCTCGTATGCGCTATCTGGATGATGTGTACGGCGGCGTTTTTAAAACCCGCTATGCATCCAAGGGCAACACAGCCGAGCTGGTTGCGGAATCCGACATGGTTATCGGCGCGGTCCTAATTCCGGGCGCTGCGGCCCCGAAACTCGTATCGCGCGAAATGCTTTCCACCATGAAACCAGGTGCGGCCATCGTCGACGTAGCCATCGACCAAGGCGGATGTTTCGAAACATCCCACGCCACAACGCACGATGATCCAATCTACGAAGTTGACGGAATCATGCACTACTGCGTAGCCAACATGCCGGGCGCCGTTGCACGCACATCGACTATTGCATTGGGTAACGCCACCATGCCGTTCATGATCGCTTTGGCGAACAAAGGCTGGAAAAAGGCTTGCGCCGCCGACCCGCATTTAATGAACGGTCTAAACACGCATGCTGGTAAACTAACGTATGCCGCCGTAGGCGAGGCCCTTGGGCTGGATTACATTTCCACAGACGAAGCGTTGAAAATTTAAACAAAAAAAGCCCGCTGGATTACTCTGGCGGGCCTTTTCATTAGCACGATAAGCGTTACGATTTTGCCAATAAGTCCCGAATTTCGGCCAGTAAATCTTCCTGAGTTGGGCCTTTGGGTGCAGGCGCTGCTTCTGGCTCTTTCTCGTCTTCAGCTGCATCTTTGGCCTTATTGACCATCTTGACCAACATAAATACCACAAATGCGATGATCAGGAAATTAATCACCGCCATGATGAACGAGCCGTAGGCGAACGCCGCAACCCCTGCCTCTTGCGCTTCGGCCAAGGTGGCAAATTCACCCTCTCCTAATACGATGAACAGGTTTATAAAATCGATCCCGCCGGTAAATAAACTGATAAACGGATTAATCAAATCCGCCACCATAGATTTAACAATTGCGGTAAACGCAGCCCCGATGATGATACCAACGGCCATGTCCATAACATTTCCCTTGGCAATAAAGTCCTTGAATTCTTTTAGCATCGCTTCCCTCTTAATTGGTTTCAATAGTGGGACTTTAAATACATTGTCCGTTTTCTAGCAATTTATTTATCGTCAAGTCCCCCGCACTGACGGAACAGTTTATTTCCGGTTAATTGAATTGATATTGCCAGTTCGGCGGCCTACGTTGACATCATAGCTTTATTGAACAGGACCCCAAATGGCCGATCTTTCGCAATTCTCCATCACAAAACGCTGGCCGGCAGAACATCCCGACCGTATTCAGTTGTACTCATTACCGACGCCCAACGGTATAAAGGTTTCTGCAGCATTGGAAGAAATGGGGCTACCCTACGAGGCACACCTCGTTTCCTTTGCGACAGACGATCAGATGACACCGGAGTTTATTTCCCTTAGCCCGAACAACAAAATCCCGGCAATCCTCGACCCCGACGGTCCTGATGGCGAACCAATTGCGGTTTTCGAAAGCGGAGCGATCCTTCTTTATCTGGCCGAAAAAACAGGTAAACTTATGCCGACCGATGCGCGCGGCAAATGGGAAGTTACGCAATGGCTAATGTTCCAGATGGGGGGCGTCGGACCTATGTTCGGGCAGCTCGGGTTTTTCCACAAATTTGCTGGCGCAGCGTTCGAGGACAAACGCCCACGTGACCGCTACGTAGACGAAGCAACCCGCTTGTTTGAAGTCATGGAAGCTCGCTTGGAAGGCCGCGAGTATTTCGTTGGTGACACGTACACCATCGCCGATCTAGCCCTCTGGCCTTGGGTTCGCGCAATCGATGGGTTCTACGCTGCCGGAGATCTGGTAGGAACTGACGACTTCCCGAATGTCCGCGAATGGTACAAACGGTGCGAAGCACGGCCTGCCTCACAAATTGGCATCAATACGCCAGCCAAGGGGTGAAAATTCGAGCGTGCCTATACGGCGCGCTCTTTCACAAAGGAGGATGCGGTAAAAGGTCTAACCTTTTTCGCTACCCAACCAATTTTGAACTTCGTTCACGCGCCCCCGGAACCAAAATCGCCGCTGCAAAAAAACGAAAAAACATCCACGGATGAGGCACAGCTGACGCAAGATGAAACTTGCGGCCAATCACGTCATATAACAGCAACCCACGCCAATTACCTTATTGTGCTCTACGCTCCAATTTACTCAGTAGCTATTGTTTTCCCACATTTATTTGGACGTACAGCATGGCGGAAAACTCAAAATATCTAGCAACCGCATAACAAGACAGTCGTTTCATAAACTTCTGGGCCGCCGGAAAGATTGCATCCTTACGGCAGCCCAATTTCCACGGTTTTCTCGTTAATTTACACAGGCAGCTTTCCTGTCAGAATGTACTCCAACATTTGCACGACCTGCGCTGGATGCTCGGCCACGGCCAGCGCAGCCGCGTCAACCTCTTTTAGCGGATGTTGATGCTCTGGCCCATGCAAAACAATCAGTGATTTACCAAGCGCCGAAGCCATTCCCGCATCGAACGCCGCATTCCATTGTTTGTACTTCTCGCCAAATCGCACAACGACCACATCCGCATCAGCAATCCCCTTACGGGTACGAATGGCGTTCAACTGTGCGCCCTTACGGTCATGCCAGAACTTGTTTTCCTCCGCACCCATGATCGCCACTCCGCAATCATCCGAGGCATCGTGATCTGTCACAGGGGCAGAGAACTGCACTTCAAGACCAGCTTTCGCCGCACCGTCCATAATGTCCTCACGCCAATTCGTGTGGATTTCACCCGATAGATACACCTTTAACGTCATAGCTTATCCTCTCAAAACTCCGCCAGTGGCCTTTGTAACCTTGGCAATGACCTGATCCGAGATCGCATCGATCTCTTTATCCGTCAGCGTTCCCGCCGTCGGTTGAATTCGCACCGTGATCGCTACGGATTTCTTGGCATCCTCCATATGGAAAACATCAAACAGGTTCACCGCATCGATCAACTTTTTGTCCGCGCCATTCGCGGCCTTCAACAAGGCTTCCACCTCGACATCAGCAGCGACAACAAACGCGAAATCTCGCTCGACGGCTTGGAAATCCGAAATCGCCAACGCAGGGCGCGTTTTCGTTTTGGCTTTCGGGAACGGCGCGTTTTCAAGGAACAACGTGAACGCCACAGCCGGACCTTTCAC
>DFBD01000015.1:3813-4400 GCA_002367255.1 Rhodobacterales bacterium UBA3089
GGCCCGAGGCTAAGCACAGCCGAGCGCCCCGGATGGAACCACTCCGGTGCGTTGCGCATGACCATCAGGCGATCCACGGGCGCACCAATGGCAGCCAAAGCCGCTTCGGCATCAGCCTTGGCGTCAAACAAATCCACCGCCCGCGATGTGCCAAAAGCATTGCGCGGCGCCGTGTGGCCGACACGCACACCACACGCCTGAACATCTTGGTCCTCGGGTTCGCCACCAGCGAAGCCTTGTCCAACTTCGAATAAGGAAACATCCGCAAACCCACGCGCCTGATTCTTCGCTGCCGCTTGCAGCAGGCTTGGCAACAACGTTGGGCGCATATGGCTCATCTCGCTCGAGATCGGATTGCCCAGCATCACATCGTCAGACCCACCGCCGAACAGCTCCGCAGAAACCTTGTCGATAAAGCTGTAGGTCACACATTCGTTGTACCCCAGCGTCGCAATCGTGCGGCGGACCATGTCTTGGCGTTTCTGCATCGGCGTCAGAACCGCTTTCATAACACCGGTTGAGGGGCGCGGCATCGGAACGCCAACCAGCTTGGTCAAGGATGCAACCCTTGCGATTTCCTCGATCAG
>DFBD01000011.1 GCA_002367255.1 Rhodobacterales bacterium UBA3089
ACTTCAGGACCACGTGGCGGCATGTAGTCGCCCTTGTCGATAACAGTGTGGTCTCGGTTCAGGTATTCCAGCGTTTGGGCGATGCGTTTGCCGTATGCGCCGTTGCTAAGGACCAGAACTTTGCCGTCGTGCGGCACGAAGGACGCTAACATCGCCTCGACTGAAAAACTGCCGCTGCCTTGCATGGGCACGCAATCCAGCACGGCGTTGGTGTCGCCAGTCAGTTCCAGCAAACCTGCACGCATCTCGGCGGTGAGGGCGCGAAACTCGCCGTCCCAGCTACCCCAGTCGCGCAACATCGCTTCTTTGGTTTTGGCAGAAGTCGTCAGAGGGCCGGGGGTTAGAAGATAGGGTTCGCCCAATTTCGGGGCCATAATCGCGTTGGACATTTCACATTCCCTTGCACCTGAGATCAAAGATACTTTTAGGCTAGACAACATATTTGTAAAATCGTTAATTTATATCAGATCATCGATTTAATTTATGGATATGACTATGCGCTATGTTCAACTTCGGGCTTTCCATAATGTTGCCATCCATGGTGGGTTTTCGCGTGCCGCCGAGGCGTTGTTTTTAACTCAACCCGCGATTTCCGACCAGATACGCAAATTGGAAGATCAATACGATGTGCTGCTTTTTAACCGTCACAAAAAGCAGGTAAAACTGACAACCGCAGGCGAGGCGTTGCTGGATATCACCAACCGTCTGTTCGAGGTCGAACGTCAAGCGCAAGATTTGCTGTCGGAAACGCGCAGCCTTAGTTCGGGTGTTTTGCGGATTATTGCGGATTCCGCGCACCACGTTAACCCGATTCTGGGGCGGTTTCGGGCCAAGTATCCGCGCATCAAAGTTTCCATGCGCTCGGCTAATACACAAGGCGTGATTAATGCGCTTTATGCCTACGAGGCAGACGTGGGCGTGCTGGGCGAAGTGCCCAAAAACGCGGAAATCAACGTGCAAATTCTTGGCACATCCGAGATTGTCGCCTTCGCCGCCAAGACTTTCACCCACGATAATCGTGATACGCTAACATTTGCCGATCTGGTGCATCTGCCGTTGGTATTTCGCGAACGTGGTTCCAAAACCCGGCAAAAATTGCAGGAGGCGGCGAAGAAGTCAGGTGTTCCTCTTACCCCCGTTATCGAGGCCGAGGGACGCGAAGCTGTGCGCGAGATTGTGGCCTCGGGTGCTGGTATCGGGTTTGTTTCGGCGGCGGAATACGGCCATGATGACCGGTTCCGCCTGATCCAATTAGAAGGCCCCGCGATTGAGATGGACGAGGCCCTGATCTGCCTGCGTGAACGCAGCCGTGGTAAACTGGTGGCGGCGTTTATGGAACTGGCCGCAGAGACGAGCGTTTAATCCTCGGTGTCGTCGTGACTGTGCTCTGGTCCCATTGTTTCAACGAGCCGTGTTTCCAAAAGCTGGCCGCTTTTGTACAAGATCGGATAGGCGACGGAGGCGAACAACGAGTTCAGTTCTTTCAGGTTTCGCAGGGTTTCCAGATGGATATTGCTGCTCTCGAAACTAATTTCCCCGCCTTCACGCAAGCGTTTTAGATGTTGTTTACGGCTTTTACGCTCCATCGCGGCCATCTCGGTTTTTTCTTCGATCAAGGTGCGCGCGGACTCTAGATCGTCCGAAATCAGCACGTTGAATGCCAGCTTGATGTTGCAAATTACCCGCTCGTGCAGGGTGACAAGTTCTTTCCAGCCTTGCTTGGAGAACTCCAAATTCTTGATGTTCTTGGATTCCGCCAGAACCAGTAAGCGTTTGGCGACGATGTCTCCGGCGTTTTCCAGATTGATCGAAAATTCTGACAATTCACGCGCTCTTTTTGCGTCAACCTTGGTCAGCTCGCCGCGTTGCAGTTCTGCTACATACCGACGGATGTCCGAGAAGATGGAGTTGACCTCAAGATCCATTTTGCGGACTTTCTCCATCCGTTCCTTGTCGAAGTTTTCGTAAAGCTCCATCACCGGATGCACCATGACCTCGACGATTTGGCCCATGCGAAGCACCTCGCGCGTAACACCGGACAGGGCAAGTTTAGGGGCGTCCAGAACGGTTCGGTCAAGGGCGCTCAGGGGTTTGTAGATGTCGGCTTGGCTTTCGGCCGTTGGTTCCGGCATCAGCAAGGCCAGCGGTTTTTCCATGGTTTTGGTGAAGGGCAGGCCGATAATCAGCAAGAAAAGGTTGAATGCAAGGTGGACGTTTACCAGATATTGCCCCGGCCCGAAGCTGTCAAAAACCGACAACACGGGCGTCAGGTTTACTATAAACAGGGCGACAATGGCAGCCGTTCCACGCAACAAAAAGTTGCCCACCGGAATGCGGCGCGAGAACTGGCTCATGCCACGCGATAACCACACCGGCAGGATAGCGCCACCAAGGTTGGCACCCAACACAAGGGAAACACCCGCCTCGACCGGTAAAACATGCAGAATGACGAGGGTCACAAACAACAAAATCGCCGCAACGCTGGAGTGCATGATGAAAGCCAGAGCCGCGCCAATCAAGAACGA
>DFBD01000055.1:0-1322 GCA_002367255.1 Rhodobacterales bacterium UBA3089
AATCGCGAGAATCGGCTTTATACAACTTTAACGAATTGCGCCCGAAAGCAACGCGCCAACACTCACGCATATCCATCAAAATATATCCAATTGGATATGTTTTGATGGGGCGAAATTTACACTTAGTTACCGAAATTAATCGACCTTCAGTTTTTTTGAAGTTTCTGGTGGATATTAATGTGATTTTGATAAAATTTCTTAAATTGACAACTAATTAGTGTGTTTCTGCTCGGCAGTGCCGTTTACGCTTGGTAAGTACATGTCAGTAACTAGTACTGAGGACCGAAGAGTATCATGTTGATACTTGAGTTGCCTGCCCCGTGTTGCGATGCATGTGGACTAGCTGGCGGGCCGAACTACTTACGAGTTGTCGATATGGTCGAAAGACCTGTTTGTAATGAGTGATGGTGGTGAGGTATTAAGCAATGGTTATTGTTTCGGAGGGTGTCCCCCTCTGGGCAAGACACCGAGTTCGCACGTATCGCCCGAATGGCAATACGGACCTTATAGTAAATAAAAGCATGGGCTCACCCTACGGGTCCATGCTTTTTTTATGCCTTATCCTACTATCAATCCCAACTGCTCAAGCTTCAGGATAACCTGATGCGCACAATTATCGACATCGACGTTTTCAGTGTCGACTACCAGCTCGGCCTTGACTGGGGCCTCGTAAGGGTCTGAAATACCCGTGAACTCTTTGATTTTACCCTCGCGTGCCAGTTTATAGAGACCTTTACGGTCACGGCGTTCGCATTCCTCAAGGCTGGTGGATACGTGGACCTCGACAAAGGTCCCGAAACTTTCGATATCTTCGCGAACAGCCCGGCGCGTGGTGGTGTAGGGTGCGATGGGCGCACAGATGGCGATGCCGCCGTTCTTGGTGATTTCGGACGCGACATAACCGATGCGGCGAATGTTCAAATCACGGTGTTCTTTGCTAAAGCCTAGTTCCGAAGACAAGTTCTTACGTACCACATCGCCGTCAAGCAAGGTGACGGGGCGGCCGCCCATCTCCATCATCTTAACCATAACCGCGTTGGCGATGGTGGATTTACCGGAGCCGGATAGGCCGGTGAAAAATACCGTGAAGCCCTGTTTGGATTTGGCTGGGCGCGTACGGCGCAGCTCGGCTACCACATTCGGGAAGGAAAACCAGTCGGGAATGTCGAGACCTTCGGCCAGACGGCGGCGTAGTTCTGTACCCGAGATATTCAGGATCGTCAGGTTCTTGTCGACCTCGTCTATGGGCTCGTACTGGGCTTTTTCCTGCACGTAAACCATGTGTTTGAAATCAACCATTTCAACACCGATTTCGGCCTCAT
>DFBD01000055.1:1433-5695 GCA_002367255.1 Rhodobacterales bacterium UBA3089
GCCTCGCGTGGGCCGCCCATGCGCATGGCAAGGTTCAACAGCGATAGGGAGGTTGTGGAAGACGGGTATTTATCCAGCACAGCCTCGTAACAACGCACGCGGGTGAAGTGGTCAATATCGCCCGGTTTGGTTAGGCCAACGACGGGGTGGATAAGCAGGTTGGCTTGGGCTTCCTTAGCTGCGCGGAATGTCAGTTCCTGATGGGCGCGGTGCAGTGGATTGCGGGTCTGGAAGGCAACGACGCGGCGCCAGCCCATTTTGCGGAAATATGTCCGCAGTTCGTTAGGTGTGTTGCGCCGACCACGATAGTCGTAATGGACGGGTGCCTGAATGCCCGTGATCGGCCCGCCCAGATAGGTGTTTCCGGCAGTGTTATGCAGGTAATTCACGGCGGGGTGGGCTTCGTCATCGGCACCGTAAACAGATTTGGCCTCAAGCGATTTATCCGGCGTCCATTTGTCTGTGACCGATAGAATAGCGAGAATAACGCCTTCGGGATCGCGAAGTGCGATGTCTTGGCCGGCTTCTACCGATTCAGCAAAAGCGTCGGTAACATCCAGATTTATCGGCATCGGCCAGAGCATACCGTCAGCGAGGCGCATGTCTTTCACGACGCTGTCGTAGTCTTGTTGCGTGAGGAAGCCCTTTAGCGGGTTAAAGCCCCCGTTCATCAGCAGTTCCAGATCGCAGAGCTGACGCGCTGTCAAATCCCAGCTGGGCAATTCACCCGCTTCGACCTTCAGCTTTAGTGCACTGTCGTAAGAGACGTATAGTTCGGGGATCGGGGCGTGCGTTTCGCGGGACATATGGTTCTCGATTTTTGAAAGGACTACGGGGCCAGTGATTGGCCCCGTTTACCTTCATAATCAACCCAATATCAACGATAACGTGCGAATTTTATCGAAAAATGCGATTTAACGCGAGTTTGTCATTCTTCAGCCGCAAGGAAGCGTTCTGCTTCCAGGGCTGCCATGCAGCCCATTCCGGCCGAAGTTACAGCCTGACGGTATTTGTAATCGGTCAGATCGCCCGCTGCGAATACGCCGGGGATCGAGGTTTCGCTGCTGTCCGGTTTGGTCACAACATAGCCACCCATGTGGGTTTCGAGTTGGTCTTTAACCAATTCGGATGCAGGTGCGTGGCCAATGGCGATGAAGACACCTTTACAAGGCACATCTGTGATCTCGCCGGTTTTGACGTTTTTGACTTTCACGCCTTCGACGCCCAGCGGCATGTCTGTGCCGTAAACCTCTTCCAGTTCGTTAAACCATAGCGGTTCGATTTTGGGGTTGTTCAGTAGGCGTTGTTCGAGGATTTTCTCGGAACGCAACTCGTCGCGACGGTGGATTAGGGTGACTTTGGAGGCGAAGTTAGTCAAGAACAGAGCCTCTTCAACGGCCGAGTTACCACCACCGATGACAACCACGTCTTGGCCACGATAGAAGAAGCCATCGCAAGTGGCGCAGGCCGACACTCCGAAGCCTTTGAATTTCTCTTCGGTGGGCATTCCCAACCATTTGGCTTGGGCGCCAGTTGCAAGGATTACAGCGTCGGCGGTGTAGGTGGTGCCGGTGTCACCGATGGCCGTGAACGGGCGTTTGGACAGGTCGAGCGATGAAATATGATCCGCGATGATGTTTGTGCCAGCAGCGCGGGCATGTTCTTCCATCTGGACCATCAGGTCGGGGCCCTGGACTTCTTTATGGCCGGGCCAGTTTTCAACTTCGGTCGTGATTGTCAGCTGCCCACCTGGCTGGATGCCTTGCACAAGGGTAGGTTCAAGCATAGCGCGGGAGGCGTAAATGCCGGCGGTATACCCGGCAGGGCCGGAGCCGATGATAAGAACGCGGGTGTGATGAGTTTCGGACATTTTGGTAACCTTTTAATTTGAGTTGGTAGATATATAGGTCGTGTGAACCCGCCTGTGAAGATGCTTCAATGTGTGAAATAATGTTGCGATTGTGTGAAATATTATTGCGTATAGATGCCGGTGCGCATAATAAGAGGACTTTAAATGAGCAGGAAATAATATGCCAAGCAGTAAACTCGATCCGATTGACCGGAAAATTCTCGCGGAACTACAGGCGGATGGCCGGATGACGAATGTGGAATTGTCTACGCGGGTCGGAATTTCCGCGCCGCCGTGTTTACGCCGTGTGCGGTCGCTGGAAGATGCCGGGTTTATAAAAGGATATCATGCCGATGTGAATGCGCGTGATCTGGGTTTCGAGGTGCAGGTTTTCGCGATGGTAGGACTGCATTCGCAAGCCGAAATTGATCTGTCCGAGTTCGAAAACAAGGCTCGTGGCTGGCCGTTTGTGCGTGAATGCCACATGCTGAACGGCGAAATTGACTTCATTTTGAAGTGCGTTGCGCCGGATTTGTCCACATTCCAGCAGTTTTTGACCGAGGAGTTGACCTCGGCTGACAATGTGGCGAGCGTTAAGACTTCGTTAGTTATCCGCTGCGCGAAAGACGAACCGGGTGTGCCGTTCGACGTCATTGAAGCGCGCGCGATTGACCAGACTTAAAGTCTGATGACCGAGATCAGGCGACCGTAATCCGGTTCGCCAGCATGTCTTGTGCGGCGGTAGGAATAGAATTTCTTCGGCGTGGCGTAGGTACATTCCCCAACCCAAGCGGCGGTTTTTATGCCAGCCTCGCGCAGGCGGTGCAGTACGAAAGACGGCAGGTCGAACTGCATTTTATCGCCCTTGCCGTTGATGAAGAACCGCGTGTAGTCGGGGTTTTCGTCAGCGAAGGTTTCAAAGAACTCCTGGCCAACCTCGTAAGAGGCTTGGCTGATGCAAGGGCCGATGGCGGCGGATATGTTCTCGCGCACAGCACCAAGACGGATCATGGCGTCGATGGTGTTGTCCGTCACGCCGTTTATGGCGCCTTTCCAACCTGCGTGGGCTGCGCCGACGACTTTGGCGGTTGGGTCCGAGAATAACACAGGGGCGCAGTCGGCTGTCAGGATGCCAAGGCCAATCTGCGGGTTTTTCGTTACCATTGCGTCGGCTTTGGGGCGTCCGGCGGGCCAATTCGGTTCGGTAACCTCGATCACGTCAGCGGAATGGACTTGGTGTAGGGACAATAATGCGTTTGCTGGCAGGCCTGTGGCCTCGGCAACGCGGGCGCGGTTAATTTTCACCAAGGCGGGGTCGTCTGACGAACCCGTTCCGCAGTTCAGCCCCGCATAAATGCCTTCCGACACGCCGAATTCGCGAGTGAAGAACCCGTGGCGTGTCGGTAGCAGGTATTGATTACTCAGGTGGTTCAACGTCATCTTCAAATCCTGGTGCGTGTGGCGCGTCTTTGTGGACGATGGCCATGACTTTGAACAAAGTGCCCATCTCGTCTGGATGTGTCAGTCGATGGTGAGCGGATCCGATTTCTTCGACGATGTTCTTCTCGGCACCACCAGCCAGCGTTTGAGCGCGTTGGTTAATGCCGATACGTTGCAGGAATGTGCCTTGGGGGGCGAGGCCCTCGGTTCGTGCCGCGCCCGCTGCGCGCGCGATGGCGGCGAAGTTCACGTGGGCGGTTACGTCGGCTTCGCCATGCTCGTGGTCCAATTCGTTAACGGAATCGTGGTTTTGCACGGCTTGCAGAGTGTCACCCGCGCCGTCCCATTCCCCGTAATCGATCACTAGTGCGACACCGCCGTCTTTGGCAATGCGGTCACCGATAGTGGCCGCGATGTTTTCGGCGGCGTAGGATACTTCGGCGAAGAGGTTTTCCGGAAGACCAGTGAAAAATTCGTCAAAGTCGGAATTCGGTGTCGGGCGGCCAAGCGTGAAGGCCAGTTTGCCGTCAACCACATCAACCATACGCTCACGCCAACCAGCATCGCTGGGGCTGAACTGGTGGATGGGCAGGGCATCGAAAAATTCGTTCGCAACGAGGAAGATAGGTAAATCGGGCAAGTCTTCGACGGAGTTTACCCAGTTCGGGGTGGTTTCCATAATCAAAGTTGCGGCTTGTTTGCGGCGCATGGCGGGGCTGGTTTCGACCAGCCATACTTCGGCAGCTTCAAGGAATGTCGGCATTGCTTCGGCGGTGCGAAGGATATCTGCCATCAAGGTGCCGCGGCCCGGTCCCAGTTCCACCAGTGCGAATTTCGCGGGGCGGCCTTGGTCTACCCATGTCTGGATTAGCCATAGGGCCAACATCTCGCCGAACATCTGGGAAACCTCGGGGGCGGTGACGAAATCGCCGTCAGGGCCGAAGGGGTCGCGGTTGGTGTAATAGCCGTGCGT
>DFBD01000055.1:5731-5917 GCA_002367255.1 Rhodobacterales bacterium UBA3089
CAATGCGGGATTTTATAACTTCGGTAAGCTCGGTCATGTGCGTCTACGGCTCCAGAATATCAGGGCTATGCCGATGAAAACCATCGGTAGTGAAAGGATTTGGCCTTGGGTTAGGCCAGCGTTGCCGAGCGATATGACATACCCGAACGGATTATCCAACGAGACAAATTGTGCGTCTGCTTGGCG
>DFBD01000055.1:6029-21406 GCA_002367255.1 Rhodobacterales bacterium UBA3089
CCCCCGGAAATTCGACCCCCCACGCGACGGTAGTGGGGCGGCCCCACAATTCGGGGCGGATGAAATTGGCGATGCGGCCAAGGAACAACCCGATGGGGGAGGCGACGGCGATGGCGTCAGCCACTGACCACAGGGGGAGTTTGTGCCGCCATGAATATAGTACGGTGGCTGCAATTACGCCTGCGAAACCGCCGTGAAAAGACATGCCGCCTTGCCATACTTTCAGGATCTCGCCGGGGTGGGACAGGTAGTATTCCGGTTGATAGAACAGTACGAAGCCAAGACGACCACCCAGAACCACGCCAAGGATTAACCATGTTAACAAATCCTCGGCCTTGTCGGGTGACATCGGGGCGCCGCCCTTCCAGAGGGATTCGCGTTTCATCAGACGCACAATCACCCGCCAGCCGATCAGCAATCCGCCGATATAAGCCAGTGCGTACCAGCGTAGGGCAAAGTTGAAGCCGAAAACGTCGATCGCGAAAATCTCGGGGTCGATATTCGGGAAGGGTAGGGCGAGTAACATAGGGGGCCTCCGATTTGGGCGCAGAATCCCGACGGGGGCGCATAAAGTCAAGGTGGTGCTTGGCAAAACCTTTGTGAAGGCCCATATAGATAAAAACAGACATTGAAGGAAAACGCTATGCAAAGCCGCAACCGTATATTTGACGACATGTCCCAATTGATGACCAATGCGATGGGTGTGGCGCAGGGTGCCAAGGACGAGGCGGAAACCGCGCTGAAGTCTATGATGGACCGTTGGCTGGCGGACCGTGATTTTGTATCGCGTGACGAATTTGATGCAGTTCGCGAGATGGCTGTAAAGGCCCGCGAAGAAAACGCGACCTTGCTGGCGCGAATCGAAGCATTGGAAGCGAAGCCGAACCCCAAGCCGCGCGCAAAGCCTAAGGCCGCCAAAAAGTAATCCACCTGAAATTCAGGATTGAAGCCGCCTTGATCGCAAGATTTGGGCGGTTTTTGTTGTGGATAACTAAAAAATTCTCCTTTACTAAATTCCGCTTTGCAGACACCATATATCGTATGGTTAGTGGTGATATCCGCGACCAGTGGTATGATGGTCTGTGAGTAGTGGGTTTTTCCCGAAGGGCCGCAAGGGGATCGATATGAATGCAGAAGAAATAACAACCGACGAATTCCATCCGATTGATATTGTCGAGCATCTGGCGCATTTCCATGCTTGGGATTTTGACCGGATCGAAGATAACCAGATTGCAGTGATTATTGACGGGACATGGGCCAATTACGCCCTGTCACTGGCGTGGCATCCGCATGACGAAACGCTGCGGATGATCTGTACGTTTGATATGGCCCCCCCCGAGGATCGCTTGCCGTTGCTTTACGATGTGCTGAACCGGACCAATGACAAGAACTGGTCAGGGTCGTTCAGCTTATGGCGCGAACAATCGATGATGGTTTATCGGTACGGGTTGAATCTGACAGGCGGGGCGACGGCTTCTGCGGTGCAGATTGAAGATATTGTTGGCGCGGCTGTTGCGGCTTGCGAGCGGTTCTATCCGGCGTTTCAGCTGGTCTGCTGGGGTGACAGCACGCCAGAACAGGCGATGATGGTCGCGATGGAAGAAGCATACGGCCGCGCGTAGATTTAGGAGATTTCGATGTCACTAAAGGCCATTAACGAACGCGGTCTGGTTTTGCTCGGGTGCGGAAAAATGGGAACAGCCATGCTTGAGGGCTGGTTGGTTAACGGGGTTAAACCGGACTCGGTGACGATTATTGATCCATACCCGTCGGAACGGTTGGTTGAATTGCAGGCCGAAGGGGTGCGCGTGAATGTGGATTTACCTGCCTCGCCTGCTATCTGCATTTTGGCTGTGAAGCCGCAAATGATGGGCGAGACCTTGCCGCAAATCAAAGCGTTGGGAAACGGGGAAACGGTATTTTTATCGATAGCGGCGGGCACGCCGATTTCTACGTTTGAGGGCATCTTGGGGATCAAAACGCCCATCATCCGCGCCATGCCCAATACGCCTGCCGCTGTTGGGCGGGGGATTACGGCGCTGATCGGGAACGCGCTGATTGATGATGCCGCGATGGCCATGGCCGAAGGCTTGTTGCAAGCTGTCGGGCAGACCGTGCAGCTGGATAATGAGGGCCAGATGGATGCGGTTACGGCGGTTTCCGGTTCCGGTCCTGCTTATGTTTTCCACCTGATCGAGACGCTGGCAGCGGCGGGCGTGGCCGAGGGGTTGCCTGCCGAAATGGCGATGCGGTTGGCGAAGGCCACGGTTGGTGGCGCTGGTGAGTTGGCGGAACGCGCGGCTGAGGACCCTTCAACCTTGCGTGTTAATGTGACCAGTCCGGGTGGAACTACTGCTGCGGCGCTGGAAGTTTTGATGGACGAGGGCCGTGGGTTTCCGGCGTTGTTGCGCGAGGCTGTGAAGTCTGCCGCTGATCGGAGCCGTGCATTGCGCGGGTAAATGCTGCACTGCACAATAATCAATCTTGACATTTATGCTGCAATGCACCATATGAGGTTTGTAGCGAGAAACCTCAGGTAGGAGCCCACCATGTTAGACCCAAAATCCTTTCCGTTTGATCTGGAACAGATGACCGAATTTTTTAAAGCCAATGATTTCACCAAAGCTTTCGCGGCACCAAAGATGCCCGAAGTTGATGCGGATGCAATGTTGGCGGCGCAGAAGAAAAATATGGAAACGCTCGTAGCTGCGAACAAAGCGGCCGCGGCTGGTTATCAGGAGCTATTCGCTAAACAGGTTGAAGTATTCGAAGCAACGCTCGCCGAAGCGCAGAAGCAGGTTGCTGATTTCGATCCATCCAAAATGGATGCAGACGCCGCTGCCGCACAGGGTGAAGTTGCCAAAGCCGCTTTTGAAAAAGCGCTG
The DNA here is from genome assembly GCA_002367255.1 of Rhodobacterales bacterium UBA3089. Classification (GTDB taxonomy): domain Bacteria; phylum Pseudomonadota; class Alphaproteobacteria; order Rhodobacterales; family Rhodobacteraceae; genus NORP23. Next base: position 8,915 of record DFBD01000055.1, read on the forward strand.
GGCAATATGACCGCTCTGGCCGAAGGCGCGCAAAAAGCCAACGCGGATGCGTTCGAAGCTGTTTCTGCCGGCATCAAGGACTCGGTCACCGAGCTTCAGGAAATGGCGAAGACCTTCACCAAGTAAATTCAACTCCTCCCGTTGAATTAACCGCTTGCCCTTTCGGGGCGGGCGGTTTTTTATTGCGTGAGCGGAGGGCACTATGACTGACTTGGATTTTGACACGTTTTTGAAAACCGACATACGCGTTGGGCGCGTTCTGCGCGCGGAACCTTACCCCGAGGCACGCAACCCTTCGATCAAGCTTTGGGTGGATTTCGGTCCAGAGATTGGCGAGAAGAAAACCTCGGCCCAGATCACGGTGCATTACACGCCGGACGAATTGGTCGGGCGTATGGTGATGGGCGTTATCAATTTTCCACCACGCCAGATCGGGAAATTTATGTCTGAATTTCTGGTGCTTGGTGTGCCGGACGCGGATGGCGGCATTGTTCTGCTAGCCCCTGATCAAGATGTGCCTGTCGGCGGGCGGATGCATTAACTAATCGTTAACGGCCTCGCGCCAGTGGCGACGGCAAAGGCTGACGTAGGTTTCGTTCCCGCCGATTTGCACCTGTTCACCAGCTGTTAACGTATTACCGTCTTGATCTTGGCGCACCACCATCGTGGCTTTCTTACCGCAATGGCAGATCGTGCGAATCTCGCGCATCTCATCGGCCAATGCCAATAATGCGGCTGATCCGGGGAATAGTTTCCCGAGGAAGTCAACGCGCAGGCCGTAAGCCATAACGGGGATTTTCAGGTCGTCCACGACACGGGCCAGCTGCCAAACCTGATCTTCGCTAAGAAATTGCGCTTCATCAATCAGAATGCAAACGAAGGGGCCCTGGGCCTGTCGTTTCACTATCATCGCGAATAGATCACTTTCGGCGGTAAACATATCCGCATCAGCCGTGATGCCGATACGACTGCCGATCTGCCCTTGCCCGACGCGGTCATCGAGGCGGGCGGTCAGCAGGTAGGTTTCCATGCCACGCTCGCGGTAGTTATGCGCTGCTTGCAAAAGGATTGTGCTTTTGCCCGCGTTCATCGTGGAATAGTTGAAATATAGTTTAGCCATCGTTTAGCAGGACCGTTTCAATAAGACAGAACCAACCGAATACCCCGCCCCGAAGGAGCAGATCAAGCCCAGTTCGCCATCTTCAATGTCATCGGAGTTCTGTGAAAACGCGATGATCGAACCGGCGGACGATGTGTTGGCATAGTCTTGCAAAATGTTTGGCTGCTCGCCCGGGTCAGGAACGCGCCCCAACACCTTGCGCCCGATGAAATCGTTCATGGCTTTGTTGGCTTGGTGCAGCCAAAGGCGTTTCAGCTGATCAGGGCTGACACCTTCGGATTCAAGATGGTTAAGAATGTGTTTAGAGACAATCGGTAACACTTCCTTAAACACTTTCCGCCCGTTTTGCATGAACTGCATGTCACGCCGATCAGCCATCCCATCAGGACGGGAGCGGCGCAGGAAGCCATTGTTGTTGCGGATGTTGTTGGAAAATTGGGTCAGGCACTTGGTCGAGAGAATCTCGAAATACGCGCCCGTTGCGTCTTCTTTACGCTCGATCAGGATTGCGGTGCATACGTCGCCGAAAATAAAGTGGCAGTCACGGTCGCGCCATTCCAGATGGCCTGAGCAAATCTCGGGGTTAACGACAAGAATGGAGCGCGCGGAACCAGAACGGATCATATCGCTGGCCGCTTGAATGCCGAAAGTAGCCGAAGAACAGGCGACGTTCATGTCGAATCCAAAACCGTTAATGCCTAACAAATCCTGAACCTCGATCGCGATGGCCGGATAGGCACGTTCAAGGTTAGAGGCCGCGACGATCACTGCATCCACATCCGCGGCTGTTTTCCCCGCCTGTGCCAGCGCTTTATTGCAGGCATCCACAGCCATTTCGGCCATCACACCTGGCTCATCATCGGAGCGTTGGCGCAGCAGCGGATGCATTATTTCAGGGTCAAGAATACCGGATTTATTCAGCACGTAGCGTTGGTGAATTCCGCTGGCTGCCACGATGAAACCGGAACTGGAGTGCGCCATTTCGGCCACATCACCAGCCGCAATAGCATCGGCATTTTCGGCGTTAAAATTATCAGCGTAGGCATTGAAGGCGACAACCAGTTCATCGTTGGTAATGACCTCGGACGGGGTGAAAACGCCAGTACCAGAAATGACGGGTTGATGCATAAGTGGCTCCTGAAAAATGTGACAAGAGTGAAACCCTTTGGCTACGACGGGTCAAGTGTTAACCCGAGGTTAATCACATATGTTAGCGGTAAAAGATGTTGCCGCCGAACGTGCCCAACCTTTTTAACGTCCCGAACCACCCNNGCGGTTGGTTAACAAACTGTGTGCAGTTGTGTTTGCATTCGCTAGGGCTCGTGGATCGTTATAGGTTAACGAACCGTTACAACGGTACGAAAATTGGCAAGAACCGTTGTAACGCTGATCGACCACGCCGCAAACGGTTGATGGAAACTGGGGGTCCTTGGCGCGGTTCAGGATAACCTCGCCAACCGCCCGCCGCCCGATTTCACCGGTACCCCGCGCCTCAAAATACAACGCTTCGGCAAGGCAGGATTGGGCGTTTGTGCCGTATTCCGTTGCCACGGGTTCGGGTTTGGAGCCGCAAGCGGCTAGCAGTCCAAGAATGGAGAGAAGCGTGAATAATCGAAATAACGTCATGGGGTGGCCCTAAATATCTGTCGTGCCGCTTATAGGGCGTAATGTGGAAGATGTGAATGCAGGTGGGCATTAGGTATTGCTGCCGTGTGGGTAATCCGATTAATACAACCCAACGGCCCCTTAGCTCAACTGGATAGNNCTGACTTCTAATCAGCAGGTTGCAGGTTCGAGTCCTGCAGGGGTCACCATTACCTTAACATCTCGTTCACTTAACGCCTTGTAATGCTGAATGATGTTCAACTTTTGCTAATCCTAGGGCGGAAGGGTCGGGCTAATTGACGGATATTTTCGTCCCTTATTCTTATAGAAAACGAGGATACTTTTACTTCAACAGACGAATCCCGGCTGACCTGTGATGCTGCTTTAACCGCGTATTATGGATGCCCATATTATAAACTGGGGTCCGCTCCGTTTGATCAACATGATGGCAAAACGCCAGAGAAACTGATGGTTGACGCCGCAACAGTCGCTTTGGCAAGTGCGGAAATTGACCTTTCGGATGGTGATGATATTTGGCCGGGGCGTTACAATTCAGGCCTTGTTGCGGGTGGTTTTTCGGCATCCTTTGCCTTGCAGATGGATGCAGGTATGTGTTTCACTCTGGCTATCGATTACGCAATTCTTGAATACGTGGAGAAACGCAAATGAATCCGGCTGAATGGTTAACCCGAACCGCACTGTTGTCCCCAGGGGCGCCTGCCTTGTTGAAAGGTGAAACGGTTGTTGCTGACTATGCCGAATTTGCAAACCGGGCAGCTGCTATCGGGGGTGCGATTCGTGACAAGTACAATGTGCAACCCGGAGATCGTGTCGCGATTTTTATGAAAAACCGTACGGAGTATCTGGAGGTGCTTTACGGCATCTGGTTCGCCGGTGCGGTGGTTGTGCCTATCAATGCCAAACTCCACGCAAAAGAGGCAGCATGGATTGTCTCGGATGCAGATGCTGAGATTGTTTTTGTGACTAGCGATAATGGAGCATCTTTGGCACAGGTTCTGCCTGATTGCGTACGGGAGGTGGTTGACACGGACGCGTCCGAGTTTGCGCAGCTTTATACCGCTTCGCCGCTACAGTCGCCTGCACCGATCAAAATAGACGAGATGATCTGGCTTTTTTATACATCCGGAACCACGGGCAAACCGAAGGGTGTGATGATTTCGTCCGCGAACTTACAGGCTATGACGTTGACTTATTTCGCTGATGTAGACGAGGTCAAAACCGAGGGGGCCATTCTTTACGCTGCTCCGATGTCGCATGGGGCGGGTATCTACAACTTTATGCATATTCTACGCGGCGCGCGGCATGTTGTGCCTGAATCCGGTGGTTTTGATCCTGCGGAAATCCTGTCTTTGGCCCAGAGCGTCGGAAATATCTCGATGTTTGCAGCGCCGACAATGGTGCGCCGTTTGGTGGATCACGCGAAAGAGGTTGGCTCAGACGGGGACGGCATCAATACCATCATCTACGGTGGCGGCCCGATGTATCTCGCGGATATTATCGAAGCGGTCGAGGTGATGGGCCCGCGATTCGTACAAATTTACGGACAGGGCGAATGCCCGATGACAATAACTGCGCTACCGCGAGATGTTGTTGCGAACCGCACACACCAGAACTGGAAGGCGCGGCTGGGGTCCATCGGCAGGGCGCAAAGTTGCGTTTATGTGCAGATTGTGGATGAAGACGGGGTAGAACTTCCTAAGGGCGAGATAGGGGAAATTGTCGTGCAAGGTGCGCCTGTAATGTCCGGGTATTGGGGTAATCCAGATGCGAGCGCCAAGGCTATTCGCAACGGTTGGCTCTGGACAGGTGACATGGGTGCGATGGATAGCGATGGTTTCGTAACATTACACGACCGGTCAAAAGACGTAATAATCTCCGGTGGCACCAATATCTATCCGCGCGAAGTCGAAGAGGCACTATTGATGTATTCAGGTGTACACGAGGTTGCAGTTGTCGGGCGAGAGCATTCGGACTGGGGCGAAGAAGTGATTGCCTTTGTCGTAGCTGCCCCAAAAGCAAACCTGACCGAGGGGGGGCTGGATGCACATTGTCTTGCAGAAATCGCGAGATTTAAGCGACCAAAAGAATATCGCTTTGTCACGGAACTGCCGAAGAACAATTATGGAAAAGTGTTGAAGACCAACTTGCGAGAGCAGTTAAAAAAAGAAGAGTAAGACAGATGCACCTATCAGGAAAAACCGCTCTAGTGACCGGATCGGTTCAAGGTATTGGACTGGCTATAGCGAAGGCCTTCGCGTCCGAAGGTGCACGAGTAGTGGTGCACGGACTTGCGGATGAGGAACAAGCAGCTTCTGTGAAAGAACAGATTATTGCTGCTGGTGCCCCGGACGTATTGTTCTTTGACGCAGACATGCGGGATGTGGCTGCGATTGACGCCATGATGGATGCCGTGGTCGAATGGGGTGGCGCAGATATTTTGGTTAACAACGCAGGTATTCAAAAAACTGCCAGCCTCGCCGACGCAACTCCGGAAATCTGGGATGCCATTATTGCGGTAAATCTTTCCGGTGCTTTTCATACGATGAGGCGAGCAATGCCGTTGATGGAGACGCGCGGTTATGGTCGCGTTATCAACATCGCATCGGTTCACGGTTTAGTTGCTTCAGTCAACAAGGCACCTTATGTTTCCGCGAAATTTGGACTGGTTGGTCTGTCGAAGGTTGCAGCACTTGAATATGCCGCCAAAGGCACAAAAGAATCTGGCGGAATTACGGTGAATTGCATTTGCCCCGGATGGACAGAAACGGCGATTATCGAACCACAAGTACAAGCGCGTGCCGATATGTATGGCGGCGACAAGGTTGCAGGAACGGCCAGCTTGCTTAAAGAAAAGCAGCCATCGCTAAGGACATCCGACCCCGCCGAAATCGGGCAACTCGCGCTTTGGTTGGCGAATCCGATTGCGCACAACATAACCGGAACATCTATTCCGGTAGATGGCGGTTGGACGGCGCAGTAACAGGTCTAATACCGCGACAGCCTTTCGCCGGACGTTTCAATTTGCTTAGGATATTGCCGAGAACATAGTTCCGCTAGCCAAATGTAACCTGATCTTGTCTTGGAAGTCGGTATCGCTATTGCAAGCAGTAATCATTACGTTACTATTGTTAAAACGGTAGCGGCATTTTGAAATATACGTTCTATATTAACCAGATTTCTTCTGTCACTTCGTACTATTCGATGCTAAGATGTGTAGTGCGCAGAATTATTAAACCCGCGACGTTACGGGGGTGTAGGGTAGATGTTAGATATTCCAGAACAAGGCAAATTGTTGCAACGCGCCAAAGGCCGCGCCGAAGTCGTGTTCGGGGCGGGCGGGTTGAAACACCTCCATCAGAGTGGTTGTGCAAAAGTGTTGCTGCCACGCAATTTTCAACCAGTGCCAGAGGCAGTTTTTCTAAACACTTCCGGTGGTGTGACTGGTGGTGACCAACTTGATTACACGGCGAAAGTCGAAGTGGATGCGGCCCTTTGTGTGACGACACAAGCGGCAGAGAGGATCTACAAATCCAGCTCTTCCGTGGCAAAAATTTCCAACACTGTGGTGCTGGAAGATAATGGCAATCTGGAATGGCTTCCGCAAGAAACAATCCTATTTGAGGGTTCTGCACTAAAACGTCAGCTGAACGTTGAAATGGCTGAAAGCGCCCGTTTTTTGGCTGTTGAAACCTTGGTCCTTGGTCGCAAGGCTATGGGGGAAACGTTGCATGACGCCTCGTTGTCCGATCAGTGGCGGGTGCGGCGCGCAGGGCATCTCGTCTACGCTGATAGGTTGCGATTTGGTGTGCCGGTAAGCGATACTCTGTCATCGATGGCAACACTGAACGGCAATCGTGCGGTATCGACAATTATCTATCTCGGGCCTGATGCCGAAGAGCGGTTGGTGCAAGCCCGCAACCTTTTCAACTTCGAGAATGTAGAGGCGGCGGCCTCGGCTTGGAACGGGATGTTGTCCATTCGCTTCCTTGCCCCTGACGCGCAACCACTGCGCGTGGCACTGATGTCATTTCTGACACGGTTTCGCGGCTGTGATTTACCCCGTATCTGGCATATGTGAAGGACTTTCCATGAACCTGACACCAAGAGAAAAAGATAAGCTTCTGGTTAGCCTCGCTGCCATGATTGCGCGTGGGCGGTTGGAGCGTGGTGTTAAACTGAACCATCCCGAAGCTATCGCACTGATTACGGATTATGTGGTCGAGGGGGCGCGGGACGGGCGTTCGGTTGCGGACCTTATGTCAGCCGGTGCGACTGTAATTACGCGTGAACAATGCATGGAAGGTGTCCCCGAGATGATCCATGATGTTCAAGTTGAAGCAACCTTTCCAGACGGTACTAAGCTTGTGACCGTCCATCAGCCAATCAGATAGGAGGCCATCATGATTCCCGGAGAAATCTTTCCTGTTGAAGGTGTAATCACCCTCAATGACGGTGCGAAGACTATCACTTTGACGGTATCCAACACGGGTGATCGGCCAGTGCAGGTTGGCAGCCACTATCATTTCGGCGAAGTGAATCCGGCACTGGAATTTGACCGGAACGCTGCGCGAGGCTGGCGGTTGGATATCGCGGCGGGCACTGCTGTGCGCTTTGAGCCAGGGCAGACCCGCGAGGTACATTTGGTTCCATATGGTGGTGCGCGCAAGGTTTTCGGTTTTAATCAACAAGTGATGGGAGACCTCTAATGCCTACAAACATCCCCCGTACTTCTTATGCCCATATGTTTGGCCCGACCGTTGGCGATAAAGTCCGTCTGGCCGATACGGACCTGATTATCGAGGTTGAACGCGACCTTACAACCTACGGCGAAGAGGTTAAATTTGGTGGTGGAAAGGTCATGCGCGACGGTATGGGGCAATCCCAAACCACACGTGCGGACGGGGCCGTGGACACTGTGATTACCAATGCGCTGATCGTTGACCATTCGGGTATATATAAGGCTGATGTGGGGTTGAAAGACGGGCTGATCCACAAGATTGGCAAGGCGGGCAATCCTGACACACAGCCAAACGTAGATATTATTATTGGCCCCGGAACCGAGGCGATTGCGGGTGAAGGTCGTATTCTGACGGCTGGTGGGTTTGATAGCCACATTCATTTCATCTGCCCCCAACAAATCGATGATGCGCTGCATTCCGGCGTTACAACGATGCTTGGCGGCGGCACTGGACCCGCGCACGGCACACTGGCAACAACATGTACGCCAGGCCCATGGCATATAGGGCGTATGATGCAGGCTGCCGATGCATTTGCAATGAACCTTGCGTTTGCAGGCAAAGGGAACGCCAGCCAACCTGCCGCGTTGCACGAGCAGATACTGGGCGGCGCATGTTCGCTTAAGCTTCACGAGGATTGGGGTACTACACCCGCGGCAATCGACAATTGTCTAAGCGTTGCCGATGAAATGGATGTGCAGGTCATGATCCACACGGACACAATCAACGAGAGCGGATTTCTAGAGCATACCATTGGTGCCATTAAAGGCCGCACCATCCATGCCTTCCACACCGAAGGCGCGGGCGGTGGCCATGCCCCGGACATCATAAAAATTTGCGGGGAGGCGAATGTCATTCCCGCCTCCACCAATCCCACGATGCCCTACACGGTGAATACGCTGGAAGAGCATCTCGATATGCTGATGGTTTGTCACCACCTTGACGCCAGTATCCCCGAGGACATCGCGTTTGCCGAAAGCCGTATCCGCCGCGAAACCATTGCGGCAGAGGACATTTTGCATGACATCGGTGCATTCTCGATTGTTGCCTCTGATAGTCAGGCGATGGGGCGTGTTGGCGAGGTTTTAATTCGCACATGGCAAGCGGCCGATAAAATGAAGAAACAACGTGGTCGTTTGGCCGAGGAAACTGGCGACAATGATAACTTCCGCGTCCGCCGGTATATTGCGAAGTACACAATCAATCCGGCGATTGCCCACGGGCTATCCAAACATATCGGCTCCATCGCTGAAGGAAAACGTGCAGATCTGGTATTCTGGAACCCGGCATTCTTTGGCGTAAAACCTGAAATGGTACTGCTCGGCGGAACAATTGTAATGGCGCAAATGGGCGACCCGAACGCGTCTATTCCAACACCACAGCCTGTATACTCGCGTCCGATGTTCGGGGCGTTCGGTCGCTCGGTCGAGAATTCGGCAGTTGTGTTTACCAGTGCGGCAGCGCAAGCTGACGGTATCGCCGCGCGACTGGGGTTGGCTAAGAATACTCTGGCCGTGGAAAATACGCGAGGTGGAATTGGCAAACATTCGATGGTTCTGAACGACGCGTTACCGAAAATCGAGGTGAACCCCGAGACGTATGAGGTGCGTGCCGATGGCGAATTGTTGACGTGTGAGCCTGCCGAGGTGTTACCTATGGCGCAGCGGTATTTTATGTTTTGACCATGCACCGCGCCATATCCATAACCCGCACACACGCTCCGACAACGGATACTGTCACGCTTGCATATGACGAGCGGTTCTTGCGGCGTAAGTTGCTGACGACCGATCAAGGGGACGGGTTCTTTGTTGACCTCCCCGAAACGGTTTCGTTGAACGCGGGCGATGCTTTCAAGCTGGAGGATGGACGTTTGATTGGCGTGCGGCCAGCTATAGAGGCGTTGTTGGAGGTAAAAGGCGTAGATCTTGTTCGCCTCGCGTGGCATATCGGAAACCGGCATACGCCCTGTCAGCTTGGCCCAGATCGCTTGCTGATCCTGCAGGATCATGTGATGCGGAATATGCTTATCAAACTCGGGGCTGAATTGCGGGATGTATCTGAAACCTTCACGCCCGAGGGCGGGGCATACGGGCATGGTCGTACACATGGGCATGCACATTGAAACTGGCGGCACTACATAAGCTCATGCAATGGCTCTCACCCTCGTACCCCGTGGGCGCGTTCAGTTACTCGCACGGTTTGGAATGGGCGATATCGCAAGGTGACGTTAGCAACCCCACCCAACTGCGTGACTGGTTAGCTGATATCTTGACGCACGGTACTGGTCGCAACGACGCGATCCTTCTGGCCCATGCGTATCGCGCTGAAAATTCTGCTCAATTGGTAGAAATCGCCGAATTGGCGACCGCCTTTAATCCAGGTAAAGAGCGGCTGATAGAAACCACGGCACAAGGGGCGGCGTTTGCAAAGGTCACGCGCACGGTTTGGCCGACCGATCTGCCAGATATGGCATACCCCGTCGCTTTCGGGGTCGCCGCTCGACAACACGACCTGCCGATTGAAGAAACCATAGCGATTTATCTGCATGCATTTACTGCCAACCTGGTTTCAGCGGCGGTACGTTTTATGCCGCTGGGTCAAACAGTGGGGCAGGCGGTCTTGTCGTCGATGGCCGAGGTCATCGACCGGATCACGAAGGATGCATTGCTTGACACCTTGGATGATCTGGGGGGATGCGCGGTTCGCGCAGACATGGCTTCGATGCTTCATGAAACAATGAACACAAGGATTTTTCGCACATGACTTCCCCAAACGGCCCGCTTCGCGTTGGCATCGGTGGCCCCGTTGGCGCCGGAAAAACCTCGCTGACGGAGGCCCTGTGCAAAGCAATGCGGGACCGGTACTCGATGGCCGTAGTTACAAATGATATCTATACGCAAGAAGATGCCGAATACCTGATGCGCGCTCAAGCCTTGCCCTTGAATCGCGTTAAGGGCGTGGAAACTGGAGGGTGCCCACATACGGCAATTCGCGAAGACGCATCGATTAATCTAGAGGCCATTAGTGAACTAAACACCGCCATTCCTGATCTTGATCTTATCCTTATCGAAAGCGGTGGAGACAACCTTTCCGCGACTTTTTCGCCCGAGCTGGCCGACCTGACAATATACGTCATTGATGTTGCTGCCGGCGAGGAAATCCCCAGAAAAGGCGGGCCTGCAATCACCCGATCCGACTTGTTGGTAATCAATAAAACCGACCTGGCTCCATATGTAAATGCCTCGCTAGATGTGATGGAGCGCGACAGCCTTAAGATGCGGGGGAAACGCCCGTTTGTGTTTTGCCAGGTCAAGAATGGGGATGGCGTTGATCACGTGGTGAAATATATCGAAAGCGCGGGCGGGTTGAATGCCGTGTAATTTGGCTTTGCCCGTATTTGCACACCGCTTTACTGTGATGGAGCAGGTTACAACACACCAAGTCGGACAAGACTTTGTTCAAGGTTTTCGGGGCATGTAAAGACGTGCCCCTGCCAGCCCATAGACTCGGCCGTATCGATATTTTCCTGTCGGTCGTCCGCAAAGAATAGTTGTGCCCCACTTAGGCCGGTTTCAGCTTCTACCATTTCATATATGCGCCGCGCCGGTTTGGTTACCCCCATGTGACCCGAAATGAAGCGACGGTCGAATTCGGCCAATTCGGGGTAAAGGGTCTGGGCAAAGGCGAAGGTCTCGATTCCAAAATTGCTGAGGGCAAAGACAGGGGTGCCTTGTTGGCGCAGGCGGCGCAAAATATCCCAGGATTTCGTGATCGCTGGTGTCGCCATCTCGGCCCAGCGGTCATGCCACAGGCGGATCATGTCGGTATATTCGGGATAGGCCGTCGCGGTGGAGTAGACCGTCTTTCGCCAGTTCCCTCCACGATCGATTTTGTCGTTCATAAGATGAAGGTCAACAGAAGAAAACATCGCCCGACGTTTATCGGGCGACATTAAGGTGTCGTAAAGCTTTTCAGGATGCCAAGTGATCAGCACATTCCCGATGTCGAAAATTACGGCATCGGGTTTGGTGTTATCCTTTGGCAAACTATCGAACGTAGCGAAGGGCGAATTTTGTATCAAGCGTAGTTTCTGTATCATAGCAACCAGCAAACGTGTGTTGCGTTGTTACGTCGATGTCACCACCTGCAAGAACTGTGGTACCCTCATGGATACTATCGCCATTATTACCCAGTGATGCAAACTGAACGTCGCCGGCAACAATCATCTCTACATCATAAGCTTCCAATTGTGCGGCGAAATTAACGTCACCTTTGGTTACAATGGCAACTTCGCCCCCATCGGCGCAACTATCATTACGCCCCAACCTAACCCCTGCGGAGCCAGATACAGTTTGCCGTGATGTTGACGTTGTCGCAAAAGTGGCATCCTCGTAATGGATTGTTTTATCGAACGCAAAATCGCACCCTAAAGCGACGACAACGACCCCTACCTTGGTTATATTCTCAACGATGGTATCTCCGCCATTATCATTGCCACCACCACGGTTGTTGAGGCTAGCAAGTCCGCCCATGTTTAAATCATCACCGGGGCGGTTGCATTTTACGACGTGGATAGAATTCTCGACCAACATACTGGCGTCAAAATCAGCGGAGCTAATATGTTGAACCGGCAGAAGTGGGTCGATATATTTCAAATCCGCGACTATTTCCGAATACGGGTTCTGAAGCGCGGCGATGGTATCATCAATCCGCAGAAGTTGTCCGAAAGTTTGAGAGGAATCCTGCGTTAACGCAGCTTCGATGCCTGGATTGTACTCGTTTGTGCAATGTGAGACATCAGGCCCGCAGTCGGTCAGGTCCGGCATACTTGCGATCGTTTCGGCCCCAAAACTGTTTTTGTCTGATATGTCGATCCCTGCCTCACCGTGGACGCAATATTTTCCCAGGAAGGTTTGCTGTGTCGACATTTTTACATTGCCGTATGCTTTCAAGCCATCCCTTTCGCAAATTGAAACGAAACTTTCAACGATGGATTCAGTCGATACGGTA
>DFBD01000031.1:0-228 GCA_002367255.1 Rhodobacterales bacterium UBA3089
GCGGATACGGTTATTGCGAATCCATCGGGTAGGGCGGCGATCAATTCGGCGCATTATGAACGGTCCGCGCCTTGGTTGGCGACGGCTGGTTCGGGTGACGTACTGGCAGGGTTTATCACTGGGCTGATGGCGCGGGGATTCGCGCCGATGCAGGCGGCTGAAACAGGGGCCTGGTTGCACGTCGAATGCGCGCTGAAATTCGGGCCCGGGCTGATTGCCGAGGACATT
>DFBD01000031.1:313-3763 GCA_002367255.1 Rhodobacterales bacterium UBA3089
ACTGTTGTCTTGGATAACAGTTATATGCGGATGTGGTGGAATTGGTAGACACGCCAGATTTAGGTTCTGGTGCCGTGAGGCGTGGGGGTTCAAGTCCCTTCATCCGTACCAAACATTTAGAAGGAAGAAAAATGCAGGTTACCGAGACCCTGAACGAAGGCCTTATGCGCGCGTATGATGTTACAATCACAGCGGCTGAACTTGATGCCAAAGTAACCGAAAAACTGGAAGCGGCCCGTGCCGATTTCCAGATGAAGGGTTTTCGCAAAGGCCACGCGCCACTTGCACTGATGAAAAAGATGTTCGGTCAGTCCGTAATGGGCGAAGCCATGCAGGAAGCCGTTGACGGCGCTGTTGGCGAGCATTTCGAAAAAACCGGCGACCGCCCTGCGATGCAGCCTGAAATCAAAATGACCAACGACGAATGGAAAGAGGGCGACGATGTTGCCGTTTCCGTTTCATATGAATGCCTGCCGACAATTCCGGAAGCGGATTTCGGCAAAATCAAACTGGAGCGTCTGGTCACCGAAATCGAAGATGCGGCAGTTACCGAAGCATTGGAAAATCTGGCTGCTTCGACGGCTAATTACGAGAAGCGCAGTAAGGGTTCGAAAGCCCAAAACGACGATCAGGTTGTGATCGACTTCTTGGGTAAAGTTGACGGCGTAGCCTTTGACGGCGGTGCTGGTGATGATTATCCGTTGGTTCTTGGCTCTAACAGCTTCATCCCGGGGTTTGAAGAACAACTGGTTGGTGCGAAAGAAGGCGATTCGCTGAACGTTAACGTGACTTTCCCAGCGGAATACGGTGCGGAAGCACTGGCCGGTAAAGATGCGGTGTTTGAATGCACCGTCAAGGAAGTTCGCGAGCCTAAAGCGGCCCCCGTAGACGAAGAACTGGCGACGAAATACGGCGCAGAAAGCCTTGAGGATCTGACGAAGCAGATCACCGAGCGTCTGGTAGCTGAATACGCCAGTGCATCCCGCGCGATCATGAAACGCACGTTGATGGACGAGTTGGACGCACAGGTTAAATTCGATCTGCCTCCGTCGCTTGTTAAAGTTGAAGCCGATCAGATCGCGCACCAGCTTTGGCATGATGACAACCCTGATGTGCAGGGCCACGAGCATCCTGAAATCGAAACAACTGACGAGCATAACGCATTGGCAGAACGCCGTGTGCGCCTTGGTCTGTTGTTGGCCGAGATTGGCAACCAGAACAATGTTGAAGTGACCGAACAGGAAATTCAGCAAGCGATGTTCCAGCAGGCTAGCCAGTATCCTGGCCAGGAGCGTGAATTCTTTGAATTCATGCAGAAAAACGAACAGGCACAACAACAAATGCGCGCGCCTATCTACGAAGACAAGGTTGTTGATTACATCATCGAATTGGCTGATGTGTCTGATAAATCAGTTTCCAAAGAAGATCTGGAAACGGCGATCAAAGGCCTCGACGAAGCTTAAGAATTTCGTTGACAGGTTAATGAATTTAAGGCGGGTCTACGGGCTCGCCTTTATTCGTTCTAATGGACCAGATGCACCGCGTCCGATATGGACCCCTTATTGGGGCGGCCAAACTTTTTACGGTGTTTCAAGGTGTTACCCTTCGGTTCAAACACTGGCGCGGGCTCTTTGGCGGCAGCTTGGCAGGCGTCTTTATAACACTCACCAAGAACAAAATCCCAACCAGAATCGTAATCCGCGCGCCTCTGTTCTTTTTGGTCGCCAAAGACCTCCCAACCACCGTGGGTCAATACAGCAATGGTTTTGCCATTGGTTTCCATCCCGAAAACTACTTCAATATAGGTTGATTTACTTGGCAAATCGTTAACATGCCACGCGATGAGGACGCGAAACGGGGCTTGATAGATTTGAAAATGTCCCCACAAGTGCGCTTTTCCGGTGTTATCAATCTCGATAATTCGGCCACCTTCTTTACGTTCAACGATAAGGTTTGCAGGCATTGTGCCATCATCCGCAGATACGGAGTGCGTATCCATAGGCCACCATTTGGCCATATCATAGGTGAATACTTCGAATGCGACCACTGGCGCACAGTCTAGCGTAATTCTTTTTTGGAGTACCGACACGGCATCCTCCTAACGTGTTACTAAACAAACATTTACAGCTATATATTCGCACAAAAATTCAAAATTGCAAAATTATCTTTTTCTTGTGCCCTTGCAGACGCCTTAAACGACAATTAAACCTTTTGACAAGGATTGTCCGATATTCCTCGGATATGATAATAAAGGTGAGTACATGAGAGATCCAATCGATACATATATGAACACGCTTGTGCCAATGGTTGTTGAACAAACAGCCCGTGGCGAGCGTTCCTACGACATTTTCTCGCGCCTTTTAAAGGAACGGATTATTTTTGTGTCCGGTCAGGTTCATGACGGCATGTCGACGCTGTTGGTCGCACAGTTACTGTTTCTTGAGGCAGAAAACCCTAAGAAAGAGATTTCGATGTATATCAACTCGCCCGGCGGCGTGGTTTCCAGTGGTTTGGCGATTTATGACACGATGCAGTACATTCGCCCGAAGGTTGCAACGACTGTGATCGGGCAGGCGGCCTCTATGGGGTCGTTGCTGTTGGCATCTGGTGCAAAGGATATGC
The DNA here is from genome assembly GCA_002367255.1 of Rhodobacterales bacterium UBA3089. Lineage (GTDB taxonomy): Bacteria > Pseudomonadota > Alphaproteobacteria > Rhodobacterales > Rhodobacteraceae > NORP23. The sequence continues at coordinate 2,936 of DFBD01000031.1, forward strand.
GGTTCAGCTTGCCAAATTCGCGTGTAATGGTACACCAGCCATCCGGCGGATTTCAGGGTCAAGCGTCTGATATTGCGTTGCATGCCAAAGAGATTTTGGAACTTAAAGATCGCCTTAACCAAATCTATGTAAAGCATTGCGGTCAGGATCTCGAGGTTGTCGAAAAAGCGCTGGACCGTGATAATTTCATGACAGCAGAGCAAGCGAAAGAGTGGGGGTTGGTTGACGAAATCGTATCCCGCCACGTTGAAGATGATGCGCCTGACGTGTAAACTATCTGGATTGTGATCCGTTTCGGCTTGAATTGCCGGAAGGGGTCATGTCCAATAGGGCAAAGTATTGGGGAAGCGACTCGGCGCGATTGCGCTCTTGTCTGGGAGATGTGATGACGAAATCTGACGGTAAAGACTCAAAGAACACGCTTTATTGTTCTTTCTGCGGCAAAAGCCAGCACGAGGTTCGCAAACTTATTGCCGGCCCAACCGTATTCATCTGTGATGAATGCGTCGAGTTGTGCATGGATATCATCCGCGAGGAAACCAAGAGCAATCTGGTTAAATCCACTGACGGCGTGCCTACCCCAAAAGATATATGCAAGATATTGGACGATTATGTAATCGGCCAAGCTGTTGCCAAGAAGGTGCTATCTGTGGCGGTTCACAACCACTACAAACGCCTTGAACACGCATCCGAAAATGCGGATGTTGAATTGGCAAAGTCCAACATTATGCTGGTTGGCCCGACAGGTTGCGGTAAAACCTTGCTGGCGCAAACACTGGCGCGCGTGCTGGATGTTCCGTTTACCATGGCCGACGCTACAACCTTGAC
>DFBD01000031.1:3827-3967 GCA_002367255.1 Rhodobacterales bacterium UBA3089
CGCGGCATCGTTTATATCGACGAGATCGACAAGATTTCCCGCAAGTCTGACAACCCCTCAATCACCCGGGATGTTTCGGGCGAGGGGGTTCAGCAAGCCTTGCTGAAGATCATGGAAGGCACGATTGCATCGGTTCCACC
>DFBD01000091.1:0-2271 GCA_002367255.1 Rhodobacterales bacterium UBA3089
CAGATAATTGCGGGAAATACAGGCAAAAGGTTTCGCATGAAAATTCTGGTTACAGGTGGCAGTGGGTTTCAGGGCATAACCGGTGGAAGCGTGGCGTATTACACCGGTGATTGCCTGCAAGCCTGCCTCGACGGATATCGTTCTGTGGTTTCTTGAAGGTGGTAGCGTTAGAATATGACATATATTTTGTCTAAATTAGCTATAGTATATTGTTATAAAAGAGTTTTTGGGACTTCTGGTTAAACTATTAAACCGGTTTAATGGCGAGCTGGCCAAAAAAAACACCCTAGGCATCTGGAAGGTGATCCCCCCCTTTCCCCAACCTTTTTGCCGGATTCTGGATTTCCAGCCAACGCAGATAGGCTGAATGGTCGTTACGCGCCAGCGCAGGGTCAGCCGCCAAATCGGCAAACGCTTCGCGGGCCAACTCGGTTAGTGGCAGTTTCAAACCGTATTCTGCTGCTGCCGCCAGTGCATTATCCATGTCTTTCAACTGGATCGCAGCAGGCGCGCCGGGCACCCAGTTTCGGTCCAGCATTCGTTGCCCGTGCAAATCTAAAATTCTGGATGTTGCAAATCCGCCCATCAAAGCTTCTCGGACGGCGGCGGGATCACAGCCGCCTTCTTGCGCCAGCATTAAAGCCTCGGAAACCGCGCCTATGGTAATGCCGACAATCACCTGGTTGGCCAGTTTTGCCACCTGCCCCGCACCGTGAATACCTACATGCGTGGCGCGCCCCATCGCTGCGAACAGTGCATGCACATCGTTGAAATCGGCCGGATTTCCACCGACCATAATAGCGAGGGCCGCATCCGTAGCCCCCTTTTCGCCACCCGAAACAGGCGCATCCAGATGACGCATACCTTTGGTTTCCAGCATGCTTGCATGGTCACGCGCGATACTTGGCTCGATTGACGACATGTCGATGAACAGCGTCCCGGTTTTCGCCGCGTTCAAAGCGCCGAACAACACCTCTGTTACAACTGCACCATTCTCCAGCATGGTGATGACGGTATCCGCCCCCCTGATCGCCTCGGCAGCCGTGGGAAGAACGGTGGCCACATCCGATAAAGCCTCGGCCTTCGACGTGGTTCGATTCCAGACGCGCATGGTAAATCCAGCGGCCGCCAAATTGCGGGTCATCGGCGCACCCATGATGCCCGTTCCAAGCAAGGCTATCGTTTTCATCATAGTGTTACCTCGTTCAGGGGTGCAGTGTGTACCGCAAAAAATCATCAAACGCAGGGCTTTCGAACAGACCGTTATGTCCAACCCCTGCACGAACTTCCCGCCGGACATCACGGCCAACTGCCTGCAACTCTCGCATCAGGTTTTCAGAATGCGTAACCGGAATTACCTCGTCCGCCTCGCCATGGGCAATGGTGATCGGGGCAGTCACATCTGCAAGGGCCGCGATATTGTCGTAATCCTCGCGCAATAAAGCACGCGGGAACTTTAGGCCCTGCGCAAGCGCTATATTGTATATACTGTCAAATGGAGCAAACAGCACCACCTGCGCGGCCCCATTGTCACGCGCGTAAATCGATGCCGCCCCTGTGCCGATCGAATACCCCATGACCGAAACATGCGCGTATTCCTGCGTGGCAACCCAATCAGCCAGCACCTTCAGCCCCACCTCGATCTCTTGCTTGCTGGTGGTGCGCGAGTCCCCGCCATAGCCGGGGTATTCCAGCACCAGCACATCGTACCCAAGCCTTGCCAAATGGTTCACGCCAAGGAAACGCCAGTTGCAAGCAGACCCCGCGTTACCATGGAAGAACAGCAGCAGATTCTCGTGGCCAGCAGTAGCCAGCAGCCCTTGTTCGCCCCCTTCATTCCAAATTTCAACGCCTTCGGGAAGGTTGCAATCAGCCAGCGGGCGCGTGTCCGGATAGTACAGAATTTTGCCTTGACCAAAATATGCCGCAGCCGCCGCGAGGCCGTATGTCATGACCCCCAAGAATATAAATCCACGCAATATTTTCATGCAGACAAGCATATGGCAAAACCGCAAGACTGTCTAACACGGGTTCGACAAATGGCTATCATAACAGGTGATAGCGCATTAGTTTCGACAAACATCAGAAGTTTTCAGAAGTGGTGGGCGACCCTGGAATCGAACCAGGCGTGGGTCACCCCGAGGGAGTTACAGTCCCCTGCCACACCTTGCGGCCTGACGCCCAATCACTTCTGAAAGGCTGATTAGTCGGACTACCCTGCCGCGTCAATACGAAAACCTCGGTTTGAGCAAATGTCTCGCAATTATTTTG
>DFBD01000091.1:2286-2517 GCA_002367255.1 Rhodobacterales bacterium UBA3089
GCACGATATTTGAGAAGAACAGTTATGTTGACGATGGCATTACGGATACCGGGGCATATGAGCGTAAAGCAATTATGACGCCGTAGCTTGCAAATGGCGCGGCTACGTGGCAATGCACGAGCCTTGAAAAGGATATGACATGGCCCCGCGCAACAAGAAGAAACCGCTCTGGATTGTAGAAAAAGAACGTGCCCGTGCAGCGGGTGCCGCCGAGACCGTCTGGCTGTTCGG
>DFBD01000172.1 GCA_002367255.1 Rhodobacterales bacterium UBA3089
CATATCCATGGACGGCGTGAAAGTTGGCTTATGCTTGCCGCGAAGGCGCATAGCGACCAAAGAGGCAAGACGGCCCAGAACAACGCCTTCAGCGTCGATCAGTATCCATTTCTTGTCTACATCGGCCGGAGTGGCTGAGAATGTTTTCATTTTGTTGATCCGTTCGAGGAATAATAATTCGATATGGGGGTTCTAAGGGTTTTGAGGACACAGTCAACGGGCATAATTCGCTAAATTGATAACAATTACAACATGTTACAAATTAGGTATTATTTTACCCCACCGCTCATCGCGGTTTCGGAATTGAATACGTCAAATGCGCATGCGCCACGGCCTCGTCACTGCCTTCCGAATACAACATAACATCCCCGACACTAAGCACCTTGCCCAACTTGATCACGCGTGCTTCTGCAATCAGGTCCGTCGGTTTGGGTTTACGCATAAAATTGATCGAACAGTTGGTCGTAACCGTCAGCGCCTCTGGCCCTATCATCGCCAGTGTGGCGATATAAAATGCGCAATCGGCCGCTGTGAACATCGCGGGGCCAGAAACCGTCCCCCCCGGGCGAAGATGTTCGTCCGCGATCTTCATGCGCACTTTGACGCGATAGGGTTCGCTTTCCAGAATTTCGAACACGCCTTTCATCTGCGGAAAAACCTGATCAAGGAAAACATGCATCTCTGAAATAGTCATCTTGGTGTTCATTATAGCTTCCCAAATCTCTCTACTCGTGGAACATTGTCAGTAAACATACGAGGAGAATCCCAGATGTCCGACATCTTACTGCGATCTGACGCCAATGCCGTTGCGTCACTAACCATGAACTCGCCACAAAAACTGAACGCCCTGTCCGAGGAGATGCTGGCAGCCCTGCAATCCGAACTGGATTCTATTGCAAATGACCGCTCCATCCGTGCTGTTATCATCAAAGGGTCCGGCAAAGCATTCTGCGCAGGCCACGACCTGAAGCAAATGACAGCGGCTCGTCAGACAGAAGACGAGGGTAAAGCCTACTTCAACGATCTCTTCGCCACCTGCGGTCACCTGATGACCTCCATCACGAAAATGCCCCAGCCCGTAATCGCCCAAGCCCATGGCATTGCCACCGCTGCTGGTTGCCAGTTGGTGGCATCTTGCGACATGGCCGTGGCCGCGACAGGCACACGGTTTGGCGTGAACGGCGTGAACATCGGTCTGTTCTGCTCCACCCCTATGGTTGCCCTAACCCGCAATATTCCGCGCAAACAAGCGTTCGAGATGCTAACAACCGGTGAATTCATCGACGCCGACAAAGCGATGGCCTTCGGTTTGATTAACCGCGCCGTCCCGCCCGAAGAGCTGGACGAAGCTACGCTGGCACTTGCCGCAAAGGTCGCCGGACAATTGGGCGTAGCCGTGAAAATCGGTAAAGAGGGCTTCTATCACCAAGCCGACTTGTCGCTTGAAGAAGCCTACGCCTACACAGGCCGCGTCATGGCCGAAAACATGCTGTTCCGCGACACCGAAAACGGCATCGCAGCATTCTTGGAAAAACGTCACCCTGAATGGGATCAGTAACCGCCGAGCGTAGCGAGGCCACGCCCAACGGTTTGTGATACCCGCAGGGTTTCGCACAACAGGCGGGAGCGCTCCCGTCCGTTGGCGCTTGATCAAAGATAAATCACCGCCCGTTGGGCGTGGCCTCGCTACGCTCGGCGGTTGTTACTTGCGGGAAATCTTTTGTTCTACCGGATAGGCCGCCTCGAATCGGGCTTGCAGGGTCAGCACAAACAGCACCACCGCACCCAACTGATGCGTAATCGCTGCATGCACGGGGGCGGCGTAAATTACCGTCACGATCCCCAGAACAACCTGCCCGAACATCATCACCATCATCCAGTCAAAGCGGAACCGCACACCAGCCATCGCGCTGGAACGGCTTCGCCACCACGTAAAACCACCCAGTAGAAAAGCTAGATAGCCCAGCAAGCGGTGGTTAAACTGCACCAATGCAGGGTTTTCGAAGAAGTTCGACCACATCGGTTGATAGTCGAAACTTTCCGAAGGCAGGAACGCCCCAGCCATGCTCGGCCACGTAGGGAAGCTGCGACCCGCATCAATGCCAGCCACCAATGCACCCAGCAAAATTTGCCCGAACAGCATCACAACCAGCGCCGTCCCCAGCGTCATCAACCCGTTTTCACGTCTACGGCGCGCTTGCAACAGCTCCGCACTTTCACGGCGAAGCTCGAACACAAACCATGCGATCAGGCCAAGAATAAAGAACGCCAACCCCAGATGTGTTGCCAACCGATAAGAGGCCACATCGACCATTCGTCCTTCAAGACCAGACGAAACCATCCACCAGCCAACAGCGCCCTGAAGCCCGCCAAGCGCCCCGACGCCAACCAGACGCCCGGTCCACCCCGTTGGTATCTGGCGCCGCACGGCAAACCAGACGAATCCGGCAAACCATACCAACCCGATGAAACGCCCGAGGAAGCGGTGCCCCCACTCCCACCAGAAAATCCCTTTGAATTCGGCCATATTCATGCCGACGTTCTGCAATTCGTATTCCGGCGTCGCCTTATACTTGTCAAACTCGACAACCCAGGCCGCCTCGCCCATTGGTGGTACGGCCCCTGTTACAGGTTTCCATTCCGTAATCGACAACCCGCTATCCGTTAACCGCGTCATGCCGCCAACGACAATCATCAAGACCACCAGCACAAACAACGCCATCAGCCAAACCGAAATCGCACGTCGCGCGGATTTGCGCGTGGGCTTGGGCGCAGGCGTATCCACCTTCTCGCCGCTAACGTCTTCAAAAATACTGCGTGCCATCTTAATACCCCGTTAATCTTTGTAAGTCGTCTTCGGCCCCTTGGTCGCCAACGCCTTGAATATCCCGTGCAATGTTCGCACATCTGCATCTGTAAGTGGTAGCCGTGAAAGCATATTCCAGATGTTTTCAACCATAGACACCCGTTTTTGTTCCGGCCAGAAAAACCCGATCTTGTCGAGGCGTTCCTCCAGCTTTTCACTTAATCGCTGAACTTCAATCGCCTCCGCAAAGCGCGTACCTGCCATCGCTGTCACTTCTGCTGGCTGCTCGTCCATCTGACGACGCCATTCATATGCCGTTAACAAAACGCATTGCGCCAAATTTAATGAGGCAAACGCCGGGTTAACAGGAATAGAAATCAACGCATTCGCATGCACAATATCATCGTTCTGCAACCCTGCCCGCTCGGGCCCGAACAATACGCCAACCTTCTGGCCTTGCGAAATCAACTCCCGTGCATGCGCCATAGCGCGCTCGGGTGTCATAACATCCTTGGTCAAATCACGACTTCGCGCTGTTGTAGCAAAAACAAAGTTCAAATCCGCCACAGCCTCGGCCGTCGTTTCCGTCACGTTCACAGCGTCCAGCACACGCCCCGCGCCCGAGGCCATCGCAACCGCCTTCTGGTTCGGCCACCCGTCGCGCGGCTTAACCAACCGCATCCGGTCCAGCCCGAAGTTCCACATCGCCCGCGCAGCACCGCCAATGTTCTCGCCCATTTGCGGGTTCACCAGAATAAATGCAGGGGTCGGCCCCTGCCAACCCTCGTCCTTTGCGTGATCCGTACCAGACATGTGATTTCCCTTTTTTCGTTGCAGGCGTGATACGATGCTGCGACAAGGGATGCAACGGCTTCAAATTCCGTATACCGTAGTATACATCATTGATAAAATGTCCTATACAACGCCCAACACCGAATCCATCAAAGGAAACCCCATGACCAAGATCAAAGTCGAAAACCCGATTGTCGAGCTAGACGGCGACGAGATGACCCGCATCATCTGGCACTTCATCAAAGACAAACTTATCCTGCCGTATCTGGATTTGGACATCAAATACTACGACCTAGGCATGGAGTCGCGCGACGAAACCGACGACCAGATCACCATCGATGCCGCCGAGGCTATCAAGAAATACGGCGTTGGCATCAAATGCGCGACCATCACACCCGATGAAGCCCGCGTTGAAGAGTTCGGCCTCAAGGAAATGTGGCGC
>DFBD01000214.1 GCA_002367255.1 Rhodobacterales bacterium UBA3089
ACCTAATGAAGATGAAGCAAAATATGGTGGATGTTAACTTCGTAGGAGGTACTCATCGAAATACCCTTTTGAAAAAATGTATGTACTGTAAATTTAATTTGGCACAACAATCTTGCACGGAGCCAAGATTTCGCTCGAATACGATACATCCGGAGTGAGTTTTGCAGCCTTGATAGCTTTCACCAATCTGTCCGACATGAAAATCACTTCTTTAAGCACCGGATCAGCCCACATATCTGCGCCGTCTTGAGCTGTTGATAATACGGCCACTTCGTCGATGCCCCATAAACGCCAAGTACCAACGGCGGTGTATTTCCCCGGAACAGCATGCCTTGATTGTTCGGGGATAAAGCACGGCTTGGTCTCGGCAACATTCAATAAATAGTACTTGCCGGGGCGCTGTGTCTCTTGATCGTAGTCAAACAGCGGAATTTCGAATAACTGCGTCGCGCCAAGGTCGAAGTCTTTTAACAGATTGGCGAAGCGTTCAGATATTATTGTCAGACCGCCAGATATTCTAAAAACATCTCCAAAAGCCATTTTTTCTTTTTCAGTTAAGAAGCTGACTTTCAAAAACATTTTGTCAGGAACTTCATTGACCTCAAGTGGCTGCCATTTTCGGTAGCGATGAAGTATCTCCACGGCTTTTTTCGACTTTTCAGGATCACCTTTGCCATAATCATATTCAAAAAATGTGCTTTGCAGCCTCGTGTCGAACATAATATGGGAGGCCCATATCTTTGGTGTAGTGGTCAAATTTCTCTCCGGTATTTTAAAATGATCTTACAGTTTACGGAAAAGCAGATACCAAATAATAAGCGTTTTAAATAAGCTACTTACACCCCTGGCTATGTCAACAGCAGAAAATTTGCAGCTTGCCTTTCGAGTCTAAACTGTCAAAATCTTTAGCGCATGATGGCCAGTATATATAATGACACTCAAAAATATGACACTTCTCCCAGCGGAAAAAATAAGTTAAATTCGAACAACATATTACACCTTAAAGGGATATGACAGTTTATATCTACTGAAGATATAGTCCGTTTACGCGGTGTTGACGTTTTTACTTCCAGCCACATTTACTTTCAGCCACAAAAAACAAGACGTCCGAGTCCCCTCGCGCCTGAATCACCAACATTCTCGGGAGGTTCCGCCGGGAAACCGTGTCTGGCCAAATCGGGGAGGATTGGCCGAATGTCAGCGAGGTTATCGCGCCGTCTGCCCGACACCGAACAATGGTGTCGCCTTGTGCCATCAAGACGATCCAAGTCGAGCGGATAGCCTATGGTTAAATCTTCATTGCCCGACGCGATAATCCCCGTTTGAACGTTTTAAGTCCTGTCCAGCAATACCATACATACAGAATAATGGTTAACGCCCCGTTAAACCCATCCATTTCTTCTTTGCAAAAATACTCACCCGAGCGAAGCGAGGCACGGCCCAACCGAACAGGGCGGGAGCCCTCTATCGCCCGCTCAGCTTCGCGTGGACCTCATCAAGGTCAATCTCGTTTTTCGGCCCACCGCGCCCCGGATTACGGTCGTATTTGAATAGGCGGAAGTCGCGCTGATAAATCTCGAACATCAAGTGCTGGGACAGGTCGTCGAAATAATCCTCCACCGGAAAGGCGCGCTTGGGGCCGTGGCCTTCGCTTTCGTTAAAACGAGGCATGTTGGACAGATCAACGGGGTGTTTTTGGTCTATCTCGGACAGAACCTTGGCCATGCCTACCCCGAAATCCTCGGTCGAGATGATGCGATTAAACCGCCCGCCATTAGCGATGAATGTGGAGATGTGACCAGACGTCCCAGACCAGTGGATATCCGGATCCATCGGTTTACGGAATTTGATGGTGTCGCGCACGAACAGTAAGAAACGGCGGAAGGAGGCGATCTGGTCAAAGTCCCCCTCAACATCCACACCATATTTACGCACCAGCATCGGCACTAGGTTCCCACGATACCGCTTACCATTGCGTTGAATGCCGGCGATCTTGTCGAAATATGCCGACAACACCCGCGAATAGGGGTTGCGAACGCAGGTAAAAGCGTAGGTTTCCTGCTCGGTCACGCGTTTCTGGATCAGCGGTTTGCTTTCCTCGATCCCCCATTTGTGAATACCCGAGGTCGCGTCGTGAATATCCCCGTCGAAATACTCGCCATGGTCACCGTAATACATTACTTGCCCAATGGTCGAACACGCACATTTGGGAACTACTCGATACAAAACCGATTCACTTTCGGTCATCCAGGTGCCTGGAAAGCCCATAGAATTCTCCTTAATTCGTCGAACGTTTGTAGCCCGCGCAACTTTGCGGCGCAATAGAGCGTTGCACGCGCAAAGAATAATCATACATTTCGCATGTCGCACCTTCAACATCGCGATAATCTGCAGTATTGTCCGCTGCGGTATATCTGGAAAGGCCTCATGGCAAAAATCTGTTTTCTTCTTCTGTGTCACAAAAACCCCGAGCAGGTTGTCGAGCAAGCCGAAATGCTTACCAACAGCGGGGATTGTGTATCGATCCACTTTGATGGTCGTGGCAGTCTGGCAGATTTTTCAACCATCAAAACTGCGCTTAAGGATAACCTCAATGTCTGTTTTGCAAACCGTGTGAAATGTGGTTGGGGGGAATGGTCGTTGGTGCAGGGCTCGTTAAATGCGCTGCGGTTGGGCCACAAGACTTTCCCCGCGGCAACGCATTTTTACATGCTTAGCGGCGATTGCATGCCGATCAAACCGATCAAGCATATGCACTGGTTTCTGGACAACAGCGGTAAGGATTATATCGAACATCACGACTATTTCGAAAGCGACTGGATCAAGGTCGGCCTTAAAGAAGAACGCCTGATCTATCGCCATTGGTTTAACGAGCGAGGCAACAAGGCGTTGTTTTATGCGTCCGTAAAAACCCAGCGCACGCTTGGTCTGTCACGGGATTTGCCCAAAGGCTTGCAGATCATGATCGGCTCGCAGTGGTGGTGTTTGCGGCGCTCGACCATATCGAAGTTGTTGAAGTTTCTGGCCGAGCGCCCCGACATTCCCCGTTTTTTCAAAACCACGTGGATACCGGACGAAACATTTTTCCAGACCTTGGTGATGCATTTGGTTCCCGGATCAGAGGTCGAATCCAGAACATTAACCTTCCTGTCATTTTCCGATTACGGTATCCCGACGGTGTTTTATGGCGATCATCTGAATTTCCTGCTGTCACAAAATTACCTGTTCGCCCGCAAGATATCGCCGCAAGCCGGTGATCTGAAAAAAGCACTGGCGAAGGAGTTCCACAGTGGCGATTCCGCCAACATTGGGCCAGATGGAAAACGTCTTATCGCTTTTCTGAACTCGCGCGGGCGCACGGGGCATCGGTATGGCGAACGCTTCTGGGAACGGGGCAGCCGGATTGGTCGGCAGAACACCTTGCATATTGTGTTATGCAAAAAATGGCACGTCGGAACCCGCGTGGCCGAGGCCATTGCGAAGGCTAGCAACATCCGGTCTCTGGGGTACATATTTGATGAATCCGGTATTAACCTGCCCGATCTGGGCCATCTGGAAGACACGCGCCTGAAAAGGAATCGCCACCGTCGCGCATTTCTGAAGTTGCTGTTCGAGCGCCTTGAGACCGACAGCCTGACCATATGCCTCGACCCCAGCAATCTCGATACAATCACCGATTTTGCAGGCGATCAATGTCAGATGCGGGTGCTGGATGTCCAGTGCAGTTTTGACGATGAATACCTTGCCGGACACGCCCAGCGCATCGGGTTGGCGGACGGTAATATCAGTGATGAAATGCGCGGGTCTTTGACGTCTGCACTACACAATAATATCCGCGCCGATCAGGATAGTTTGCAAGAAATGGGCCTTCCTGCATTATACATGATAAACGAAACCGCGAGCGATGAAATAAACGGAGTTGCTCTTGGGTACTTTATGAAAATCTCGACCTCGCGTGCCGAGAAAATCGCACAGTCTTTGTCTTTTGACTAAACCGGAGGCCAGCATGGCTTATGAATACGACGACCAAAACATTTTCGCCAAGATATTACGGCGTGAAATCCCCAACGACACGGTGATGGAAACGGACTACACGCTAGCGTTCAAGGATATAAATCCGGCAGCGCCTGACCATATTCTGGTTATCCCGAAGGGGTTTTATGTGAACTATGACCACTTCGCTGCCGAGGCCACGGATGCCGAAGTGGTGGACTTTACCCGTGTGATTGGCGCTATCTCGCACGCGATCGGGGTCACGCCTGCAACCGGCGGTAACGGCTATCGTCTGATCGCAAATACAGGGCATGACGGCCTTCAGGATGTACCACACATGCACATGCATATTCTCGCTGGTCGCCGTCTTGGCCATATGATTCAGTCCGCATAATTTGATAAAAAGGAGCTTATGATGTCCGTAGAGGTTAACGAAACCGAAGAAGTCACGAAATCCAGCGTCCCTTGTGATGGCGGTGGCGAACATCCGCGTGTCTGGCTGCAAATCCCTGCCGACAAAGGGTATGTTGAATGCCCGTATTGCGGTAAAAAATTCGTTTTGAAAGACTGATATGGCGTTTGGCAAGGGGCACCATCTGCATCTGATTGACGGCTCGACATTTATTTTTCGCGCCTATCACGCCTTGCCGCCGTTGACACGCAAGTCTGACGGGCTGCCGGTGGGTGCGCTCGCCGGTTTCTGCAATATGATTTACAAGCAAATCGAGGATAACAACGGCCCCGATGCACCAACCCATGTGGCGGTGATTTTCGACCACAAGGGCAAGACGTTCCGGTCTGCCATTTATGATGACTACAAAGCCAACCGCCCCCCCGCACCCGAAGACCTGGTGCCGCAGTTCCCGCTGATCCGTGATGCTACACGGGCTTTCAATCTGCCCTGTATCGAGATGGAGGGTTACGAGGCCGACGACATCATCGCCACCTATGCCGTGCAGGCCCGTGAGGCCGGTGGACGTGTTACAATTATCAGTTCAGACAAAGACCTGATGCAACTGGTTGGCGGCGGCGTTGAAATGCTGGACGCGATGAAAAACCGTCGCATCGGCATTGAAGAGGTCGAGGAAAAATTCGGCGTTGGGCCGGAACGCGTGATTGACGTGCAATCGCTGGCCGGGGATTCCGTGGACAACGTTCCCGGTGCCCCCGGCATTGGCGTGAAAATCGCGGCACTGCTGATTCAGGAATATGGCGATCTGGATACCTTGCTGGAACATGCCGAGGAAATCAAACAACCGAAGCGGCGCCAGACTTTGATCGAGAAGGCTGACCAAATCCGCATGTCGCGTGAATTGGTAACGCTAAAAACCGACACGCCTGTTGTCGAAAGCATCGATGATTTCGAGGTGCGTGACCCTGTGCCTGAGGATATTCTGGCGTTCATCACCTCCATGGAATTTCGGACATTGGCCACGCGCATGGCCGCGAAGCTGGGTGTTGACGCGCCGGAAATTGCAGAGCCTGCGAAAGCGGAATCCAGCGCAGGTGTCGATACCGCAGCGATCACGGCACCGATTGACCATTCCAAATACGAAACCGTTCGCGATGCGGCGTCGCTGCAACTGTGGATCGACGCGGCCTATACCCGTGGTTGGGTCGCGGTGGACACGGAAACCACCGGTCTGAACGAGATGATCGTTGATCTGGTTGGGGTTTGCCTGTCGGTGGAGGTTGGCTCGGCCTGCTACATCCCGCTGGCGCACGTCAGTGGTGTTGACGATCTGTTTGGTGGTGCCGATTTGGCCGAAGGGCAGATGGACAAAGCGTTGGCGTTACAGATGTTGAAGCCAATGCTGGAAGACCCCTCAATCCTGAAAATCGGGCAAAATATAAAATACGACGCGAAAATTTTCGCCCGTAACGACATTGCGATTGCCCCGATTGACGATACCATGCTGCTGTCTTACGCGCTGAACGGCGGTTTGCATCGGCACGGCATGGACACGCTTTCTGAACGGTATCTCAACCACACGCCGATCCCGATCAAGACGTTACTAGGCAGTGGTAAATCGGCAATCACTTTTGATCGTGTGCCAATCGATGATGCTGCGCCTTATGCGGCAGAAGACGCAGACGTAACGCTGCGGCTGTGGAAACTGTTGAAACCGCGGCTGGTGGTGGACGGTTTGACCACGGTTTACGAAACAATGGAGCGCCCGCTGGTGCCCGTTCTGGCGAAAATGGAAATGGCAGGGATTAAAGTTGACCGTGACCACCTATCGCGCATGTCCAACAATTTCGCGCAGAAAATGGCGGGGCTTGAGGACGAGATTTACGAACTGGCAGGTGGCAAGTTTAACGTGGCCTCCCCCAAGCAGCTCGGGGAAATCCTGTTTGATAAAATGGGGATTGAGGGCGGCAAAAAGGGTAAAACCGGTGCGTATGCAACGGGGGCCGACATTCTGGAAGACCTCGCGGCGGAGGGACATGACCTGCCTGCCCGCGTTCTGGACTGGCGGCAGATGGCTAAGCTGAAAAGCACGTATACCGATGCCTTGCAGGGGCATATCAACCCCGACACGGGGCGGGTGCATACGTCTTATGTGATCTCTGGCGCAACGACGGGGCGGTTAGCTTCGACCGATCCGAATTTGCAGAACATTCCGGTTAGAACCGAGGAGGGTCGCCGTATTCGCGAGGCTTTTGTGGCGAATAAGGGTAATGTGCTGGTGTCGCTTGATTACAGTCAGATCGAGCTGCGAATTCTGGCGCATATCGCCAATATCGACAACTTGAAACAGGCGTTTTATGACGGGCAAGACATTCATGCCATGACCGCATCCGAGATGTTTGGCGTACCGATCGAGGGGATGGACCCGTCGATCCGCCGTCAAGCCAAGGCGATTAACTTCGG
>DFBD01000253.1 GCA_002367255.1 Rhodobacterales bacterium UBA3089
GCTGCGCGGTATCGTCAAAGACGGAGCCGGCACCACGCTTTACAATTACTTTACGGAATTCGGACTGGAGCAGGTCTCGGTCGACTTTGTTCTCGGTACAGCTGGTACCAATGTTCAAGGCAAGGTGCGCACCACGCTACGCGGGATGGAGGATAATCTGCTAGGCGAAAGCATGACCAGCGCCCATGCATTGGTAAGCTCCGAATACTTCGACAAGCTGATTGCGCACCCTAAAACCGAGGAAGCTTACAAGTTCTTTTCCGCCACCGGTGCCCAGCCGCTTCGCGAGGACATGCGACGCGCCTTCCCCTTCGCCGGCATCCTGTTCGAGGAATATAACGGCAGCGTTACCCTTTCAAACGGCAGTACCGAGCGGCTGATCCCTGCGGGCGAGGGCATCGCGTTCCCGCTCGGGACATTCGATACCTTCACCACATACGGTGGGCCGGCCAACCTGCTTGAGGCCGCCAACACTGTCGGTCTGCCACTTTATGCCCGCCAGCATCTCGATGAAAAGGGCCGCTGGATAGACTTGATGACCGAGGCATCAATCCTGCCGGTCAACAAGCGGCCGCGCCTTGCGATCCGCCTGCACAGCTCGAACTAGAAAGGCATTGCGATGAATGCCTTTGCTGCCGCCATGGACCGGATATTTGGTAATGTCACCATGGCGGTGGATGCCTACTGGATATCGACCGGAACCACCGAGGAACACGCCATCCGCGTGATCCGGCGTGCGCCCGACGAGATCAGCAGTTTTGGATCCGCGCGAATTCTAAGTGATACTTTTATCGTTGATGTGCGTGTTAGCGAGCTTGCAAATCCGCGCCCCGATGATCTGATCCTGTTTGGAACCGAAAGCTTTGTCATTCAGGGCGAACCGGTCCGTGATCGCGAGCGGCTGGTCTGGACACTGGATCTGCGGCCGGCATGAAGCTGAAGCTTGATGTTGATCCGGATCTGGCAGCCATGCTGCGGGCGGAGGTGCTGGCCGGTGAAAAGGCCGTCACATCCGCGATGCGCGAAGCTGGCGGTGACCTGAAAGCCGACTGGCGCGGGCAAATTACCGGTGCAGGTTTGGGGCAGCGACTGGCAAGAACGATCCGCAACAAGACCTATCCGGAGCGGGGCGAAAGCCTCGATGCCGCCGCCTTTATCTGGTCCAGGGCCCCGAAAATTATCCATGCCCACGATCGCGGTGTGCTGATCCGTTCCAGACACGGGTTCTATCTCGCCATTCCGACCGAGGCCGCCGGCAAGGGTCATGGCGGTGCACGCCTCACACCGCTGGAGTGGGAACGGCGGCGTGGTCTCAAGCTGCGTTTCATTTACCGAAGAGGTGGCCCAAGTTTGCTGGTCGCCGAAAAGGCACGGATCAATGCGCGCGGAACTGCTGTGGCGTCGCGATCAAAGACCGGGCGTGGGCAGGTGACAGCGCCGATATTCCTGCTGGTACCGCAGGTGAAACTGCGCAAACGGCTGGATCTGGCGCGGGATGCGAAAAGGGTGGCGGGATCCGTACCGGGGTTGATTGTGGAAAAATGGGTGGAGGGAAAATAGAAAAAACATGCTAAACTTATTGTGCGGTGGAGGTTTTCATTTTCTTTCAAATGCATCGCTTGTAATCATCAACAACTTATTAAAAATTCCATTCACTTATTTTGGATCACAAACTATGAACCTTGATGATATTCTCAGAGAATACGGATTGCCACGTTTAATGTCCATCAGGGTGGATGATCAAAGTGGTTGGATATTCCCATTCGAAAAAGAAGCACGGGATATTTGCAGTGCCCATGGGGCGCAATTCGCCTTCGTAGAAGGTCAGAATATGCAAGCGGCTGCAATTCAAGACGATGTCGAGATAGTGGTGATGTATGCGGGGATGTTCTGGATGCTATGCCGCTTGGCTGCAGAGATCACACGTAGTGGTGCATTCATAAATATGACAGGCGAAGCAGAACCCATCTGGACGCCGGACACAAAAAAATCTTTCAAAATTCCAAGGACAATCCTTGAAGAGGGCAAACCATTTGACTGGAAGTTTGAGAGTATTGGATGGAAAGACCTTCCTGAGCGGCAGATGCTATTTTATACGATTTTAAGTATCCTATTCCGCTTTGTAATTTATCATGAGGTTGGTCACTTGGAGAATGACCACATGCGCCGCCGGCAGATTGCAGTCTCGCCAATTTTGATGGATGCACCGCAGCCTACCTTATTGAATCCTGTGGATGCTATTCCTTCGCAGGCGCGCGAAATTATTGCCGACAATTTTGCCATTTTCAGAGTTATTGAGCTACTAAGCCGAGAGTTGAACTTAAAAGACGAACTGGCAATGACGAAAGTCCTGCGGAGCAAACTGATGCCAAATCAAGAGGAATTAGTTGGCTTTGTTTTGACGATTGTATTTCTCTATTTCAGACTTGCTGATCGGAATGACTGGACGTCGAGCTCGATTAAGAGGCTATCTCATCCACCGGCTCCATTTCGACTAAAGGCTATTCTGGGCGCGATTTTGGAAAATCACAAAAAATTAGCCATCTCAGACATGGCTGCGCAGCGGTTAATAAAAGGCATTCCCATGACAGGTCATGCCGTCATGAGTGTGACTCTTAACGTCTACCCAGAAATGAATTGGCTGCGTTCTATCTCCAGCTCAGAACATGACGAACACTATAAGTGCATTTTCACCGAAATTCCAAACTGGCGCGGACGATTAGAGCTCAATCCCTAGTTTTGCCAGTTCAAGGCACAGTGTTACTCCTTTTGTCGCGACCAAACCACTAGTCAGATGACCAATGCCCACACCCCGAGAAACCATACTGCAAGCCCTGCTTGCGGCACTGCAAACCATGCCCGATGCAACCGTTCTGCGCGGCGCGATCCTGCCCGAGCGCATCCCGTCCGGCGGCCTGCTGATCCTGCGCGATGGTGATCCAGGCACACCGGACGTCACACTCTCGCCGTTGCTGTACCACTTCGAACATCGCGCCGAGGTTGAGGTGATCGTGCATGGCAAAACACCGGCCGCCCGCGACACAGTTTTCGATGCCCTTCTGCAATCCCTCGGCACAGCGATCACAACCGACCGCACGCTCGGCGGTCTCTGCAACTGGAGCGAGGCCGAAGCCCCGCAACCGGTGGACCTGCCGGTTGAAGGGGCCGAAGGCCTAAAGGCCGCTATTGTCCCGATCATCCTGACCTACACCACCGCCGATCCACTCGGCTGATTTCTCTCCCTGTAAAATAAAGGAAACACACTATGGCACGCGCACAAGGGGCGCGGTCGCTGATGGTGGCTGCGTTCGAGACAACTTATGGCACCCCGCCGGTTGGCGGTTACATGCAGATGCCCTTCGCCAGCACCTCGCTGGGGGCAGAGCAACCGCTGCTGGGCTCGGAGCTTCTGGGCTATGGCCGCGATCCGCTGGCCCCGATCAAGGATGCGGTAACGGCGGACGGTGATGTGTCGGTGCCGATCGACGCCGAGGCTTTCGGCTTTTGGCTGAAGGCAGCATTTGGGGGTCCGGTCACCACCGGAACAGGACCCTATACGCACGTATTCACGTCCGGCAGCTGGACATTACCAAGCATGTCAATCGAGACCGCCATGCCCGAGGTGCCACGCTATGCGATGTATAGCGGCTGTGTGCTGGATCAATTATCATGGCAGATGCAGCGCTCAGGCCTGTTGACCGCCACTGCAAAACTAATCGCACAAGGCGAGACGACTGCCACCTCGACAATAGCCGGAACACCCACCGGCTGGAACCTGCAACGGTTCGGACATTTCAACGGGTCGATCAAACGCAATGGCACGGCGCTGGGCAACATCGTTTCCGCCGATATCCAGTACGCCAATAATCTCGACCGGATCGAAACCATCCGATCGGACGGGCGTATCGACGGAGCCGACCCGTCGATTGCGGCGCTGACCGGCAAGATGGATGTCCGCTTTACCGATCAGGTACTGATGACACAGGCGATGAATGGCACGCCGGCTGAACTGGAATTTGCCTACAATCTCGGCACTGGCGAAAGCCTGACTTTCACAGCTCACGCCGTTTACCTGCCCCGTCCACGCGTTGAAATTCAGGGGCCACAAGGTGTTCAGGCCAGCTTTGACTGGCAAGCCGCCTATGACGCCGCCGCTGGTCATATGTGCTCCGTCACCCTTGTCAACGATATCGCAACCTACTGAGGAACAACATGATCCGTCTTGATTTATCAAATGAACCCGCATGGCTTGATCTCGGCCACGGTGTTCGCCTGCATTTACACCCCCTGACCACAGCCATGATGGTCGCCTCGCGCAATGACCCGTCTATCTCCGCTTTGGATGAGGATGCAACCGACGAGGAAAGCGCATTGGTGTTTGCCAAGGCGCTAGCCCACAACGCCACACTCGACTGGGATGGAGTGGGTGATGCCGAGGGTAATATTATCCCCGTCAGCCCCGAGGGCATCGACGCCCTGCTTGATGTCTGGCCGCTGTTCGAGGCGTTTCAAACCAAATACGTCGCCAAAGGTCTGGTGCTGGATCAGGAAAAAAACGTCT
>DFBD01000203.1:0-1944 GCA_002367255.1 Rhodobacterales bacterium UBA3089
ATCGGCAGCTTGCCTTCCGCAATACGGTTGCGACCGTATTTCTGGAACTCTTCGTGCGACATGTCCTCTTCAGGGCCACCGGCGCAGAAAGTGCATTTGTCCATCTTGCCGCGCGAACCGAAGTTGCCAGCTTGCGGATACTGCGGCGCGCCAAACGGGCACGCATAGAAGCAGTAGCCACAACCGATGCACAGATCCTTGTTGTGAAGCACGATGCCGTCGCCTGTTTGATAGAAACAGTCGGTTGGGCAAACGGCCATACAAGGTGCATCCGAACAATGCATACAAGCCATGGAGATCGAACGCTCGCCGGGCTGGCCGTCACCTATGGTGACAACACGCCGACGATTGATGCCCCAAGGGACCTCGTGCTCGTTCTTACAGGCAGTGACACAAGCGTTGCATTCGATGCAACGTTCAGCGTCGCAGAGGAACTTAACTCTAGCCATAATATATCCTCCTTATGCTGCTGTGATTTTGCAAAGAGACGCCTTAGTCTCCTGCATTTGGGTTACCGAGTCATACCCGTAGGTCATCGCGGTATTGGCGGCCTCGCCGAGAACAATCGGATCGGAACCTTCGGGGTACTTATCCCGCAAGTCCTTACCCTGGAAGTGCCCACCGAAGTGGAACGGCATGAATGCCACCCCTTCGCCAACGCGCTCCGTTACCATGGCCATAACCTTGACCTTGGCACCCTCGGCGCCTTCTACCCAGACCTGTTGACCATCACGGACCCCCAGATTGTTGGCATCGCGGGTGCTGATCTCGACGAACATGTCCTGCTGAAGCTCGGCCAACCACTTGTTGGACCGGGTTTCATCACCGCCACCTTCGTATTCCACCAGACGACCCGTAGTCAGGATCATCGGATACTCTTTCGAGAAATCCTGCTTCTGGATCGAGGCATACATGGTCGGCAGACGATAGAACTTTTTGTCCTCGTATGTCGGGTAGTCCTCAACCAGATCACGGCGGTTGGTATATAGCGGCTCTCGGTGAACCGGCACAGGGTCCGGGAACGTCCAGACAACGGCCCGCGCTTTAGCGTTACCGAAGGGCGCACATTCATGCGCGATGGCGACACGCTGGATACCACCCGAAAGGTCGGTTTTCCAGTTGGTCTTTGGTCCTGCCACCGCATCAATTGCTGCGCGTTCTTCGTCAGTCAGTTCACTGTCCCAACCAAGATCCATCAGCATTTGCATGGTGAATTCAGGGTAACCGTCCTGAATATCGGAACCTTCCGAATAGACCCCCTCGGCCAACAAGTTAACCCCGTCCCGCTCGACGCCGAAGCGCGCACGGAATGTCAGGCCACCTTTGGAAACCGGTTTGGACATATCGTAAAGGTTCGGCGTGCCGGGATGTTTCATCTCGGGTGTGCCCCAACATGGCCACGGCAGACCGTAGTATTCGCCGTCCACTGGGCCACCAATGGCCTGAAGTGTGGTGCGGTCAAACGTGTGCTGGTTCGCCATATGCGCTTTGATACGCTCTGGTGCCCAACCGGTGTAACCGATTGTCCACATGCCGCCATTGAATTCGCGTGTAACGTCCTCAATGTTTGGCTGGTTTTCACCATCCATTGAAATCTTACGGAAGAAGCGATCAGCCCAGCCAAACTTGTTGGCAAACATCGCCATGATGTCTTGGTCTGGCTTGGATTCCATAAATGGCTCAAACACTTTGTCACGCCACTGAACCGAACGGTTCGAAGCCGTAACCGAGCCGCGTGTTTCGAACTGCGTCGAAGCTGGCAGCAGATATACACCATCGGTGCGGTCCTGCATAACAGCCGAAACAGTCGGATACGGATCAATCACAACCATAAGGTCGAGTTTCTCCATCGCCGATTTCATCTCGACGCCACGTGTCTGCGAGTTGGGCGCGTGGCCCCACAAAACCATGCCGCGAACATTGTTCGGCTGATCGATGTTCTCT
>DFBD01000203.1:1996-2601 GCA_002367255.1 Rhodobacterales bacterium UBA3089
TTCAGCCAATCCAGGTCTTCGCCCCAAACGCGTGCCCAGTGAGCCCACGAACCAGCAGCCAAGCCATAATAGCCAGGAAGCGAGTGCGACAGGATACAAACGTCTGTAGCGCCCTGCACGTTGTCGTGGCCACGGAAGATGTTTGTGCCGCCACCGGAGGTACCCATGTTACCCAAAGCAAGCTGCAAGATGCAGTATGCGCGAGTATTGTTGTTACCTGTAGTGTGCTGCGTGCCACCCATGCACCAGATCAATGTACCGGGACGGTTGTTTGCCAAGGTGCGCGCTACACGCTCCAACTGGCTGCCCGGAACGCCTGTTACACGTTCGACTTCTTCTGGATTCCACTTCTTCACCTCGGCGCGGATTTCATCCATGCCGTAAACGCGCGTGCGGATGAACTCTTTGTCCTCCCACTCGTTTTCGAAGATGTGATAAAGGATACCCCAGATCAACGCCACGTCCGAACCCGGACGGATACGCACGTATTCATCGGCATGCGCCGCAGTACGTGTGAAACGCGGATCACAAACGATGATCGGCGCGTTGTTCTGCTCCTTGGCTTTCATCAGGTGCAACAGCGAAACAGGGTGTGCTTCTGCCGG
>DFBD01000203.1:2617-12872 GCA_002367255.1 Rhodobacterales bacterium UBA3089
GTAGTCGAGTGACAGATACGTGCCTGATGGTCCACGTTGTTTGTGCCCCAATAGGCGGCAAACTTACGGAACATATAGGCTTGTTCGTTGCTGAACTTCGCGGAACCCAGCCAATAAACCGAATCCGGTCCGCTTTCCTCGCGGATGTCCACCAACTTGTCGCCGATTTCGTCGATCGCGGTTTCCCAGCTGATGCGCTTCCACTCGCCGTTTTCTTTTTTCATCGGGTACTTCAAACGCCGTTCGCCATGCGCATGCTCGCGCACCGCGGCCCCTTTGGCGCAATGGGCACCAAGGTTGAACGGGCTGTCCCAGCCAGGCTCTTGCCCGACCCACACACCATTATCGACCTCGGCCATAACGGTACAGCCGACCGAACAGTGTGTGCAAATTGATTTGATAGAATCTACAGCACCGCTTGCAGCTGTTGCTGCGGATGCTTGTGTCACGGTACCACCTAATGCGCCAACCGAAGCCAGACCACCAATGGTCAGACCCGAGGAACGCAAGAAAGAGCGGCGATCAACAGATTTTTCTGAAATCCGTGACAGGATCGAATCCGTACGGGGGCGTCGCGCAACCCCGTTGGTCTTTTTCCTGAGCATTTCAATCTCCCTAAGATGAACCCCGTAATTCGGGGCTTATTTGGTCTCGTCCGGGTCTGGGCGTCACGCAACCTCGCCGGATTTTTGTAAGATCGTCCGTCTTAGAAACGGGCGCTCTCCAGGTAGGCCCGTGTGTGGGCGGTATCTTGCAGGCCGCTGGTATCAGCCACCGTATCTGCTGCTGCTTCTGTGCCGACAGTGACCGAAATGGCCGCCGCTGGAACCGAAGCCGAAGCGAGCTTCAGAAAATTGCGGCGTTTAGTATCTACACCGGCCTCCTCTTTACGCATTGCTTTCTCCTTCATTATGACCGCCACGATGGCAATCGGTTAAGTCGAGCTTTCGCTCGCCATTCTAAAACCTTCCTTTTCAATATCCATGAAGACACGCCCCACGGTCCCGACGGGTGCATAAAGAACCGAGTTCTTTGCCCCCTCAAGATCTTTGAAAAAGTGGTTGGCCCATGGGCCGATGTGCTTGTTGAAAAAATCCTTTTGCCGCATCAAGTCGGTCGGGTCGCCAAAACGCCCTCGGATCATCCCCGCCATCATCTCGCAAAGCGAGGCGATGTTGTCTTCCGGCTCGAACACGTTCGGTGCGCGTTCAATCGCCAGCCCCAGCATATCCTTGCGCAGCGTCGCCAGCGGTTTCTCGTTCAGAAATCCGGTCAGATAGAAACTGGCGTAAGGCAGCAACTCGCCGCGCGCCATACCGATGAACAACGCATTGAACTCACGCTCGGCTGTGCTGGTCTTGGTCGCTTTGGCCAACCGTGACAATGCATGGATGGCCTGACCGAGATCGGACTCATCGCCGGATAGCTCCGCCGTTTTCCCCAACATCTCGCCGGTCGGCGGGCGGGACAACAGGCCCGCCAGATAATCGTAAAGATCGGCACGAAGAATATCTTCTTCCGGAATTGAAATATTTTCCGCAGCGTCAGTCAAGCTGTCCTCCCAGACGTATAGTTGCTGGCAGGGTAATCCATAACGCGGTTTTGATAAAGTTTTTTTTCTTAATATCGCAAAATTTGAATGTAAGAACAAGACGTTAAACCCGACTATTTTACTTGGAAAAGTCAGAAGGTGAAATGCATCCGCTTTCGTGGGGTTTCGGCAGCTTTCGGCGCGATCTCGGCGGTCACGACAAGCTTGCTCTCGACAGGCAGGGGTGCTTGCACCCGCACGTCTTCCGGCTTTCTGACATTTTCAACCGGTGCCGCGACGTCGGTTTCCGCAGGATCGCCCCCCTCGTCCGAATCACCTTCCGGGGAGGCGCCGATTGATTCAGCCTCGGCCGCACCGTCCCCGGCCAGCTTATCGACGAACCCTTTGCCAACCTTATAGGCCGTGACAATATCCTCGACCACGCCGCCCTTGTTGGTGAAATCCTCGCCATAATCCAGAAGCTCATCGAGGTTCGCCAGCGCTGGATTACTCAGCCACAGTTTACGCAAGGCCCTGTTCCGCAACCGCTGCGGAATCGCTGAATTCATAAAAGCACTGAAATCATCGCCCGCCTCCATCTCGTCGGGGTCTTTCAAGTTGAATTCCGCCAGAATCTCGGCCTCGGTCTGCTCCGGTTCCTTGGGCACCTCCTCGGCTACCGCCTCCGCTTCCTCCGACAGCTCCTCGTCCTTCACCGCCTGCTTGCGGCGCGTCCATCGCGATGCAAAGGAATCATCAGTCATTGCAAAGTCCGTTTTTTGGATCTGGGCGAGCGGTAAACATCCGCCGTCTGCCGGATACGCTCATCGCCAATCCCGTCCTCGGACATATCAATATTCTTCTTGTCCCGACGCCGCTTGACGAACCGTTCCTCAACATGGTGGAACTCCACCCACTCACGCACCCAGGCAATCAGGCCCGCAGGCATCGGCACCGGCTCCACAATCTCCTCACCGCTGTCCTGATAATCCTGCGCCTCGAAAGCCGAGGCGGTGACCAGATGCAGTTTAATCGGAAACTCCCCCCCCTCAACCTCGACCATAACCACATAAACGCTGGGCGGATCATTGGCCAAGGCAGTGATATACGCCTCCGTATCCGTGCGATAAAGCTCCAGCGGCAGCGTCCCGGCATGATATTCAACCGCATCGCCGTCACGACGTAATTCACGCCAGTCAGCAGGGCTGGCACCAGGCAGAACAGCAACCGCTTTCCACGCCCATTTCGCCCAACGCGTAACCCCCGGAGTTTTGCGAACAACGATACCAACCGGCATCGAAATTGATTTTCGTTCCATAGGTGTGCACTCTCGAATTTGTATAGTTGCCTTTTTCGCCAATACAGGGCAACTAAACTCAAGTCCAATGATAATACGGGAGAATTCAATGACCAAGACCCTGATGTTGTGCACTTGCAACAGTTCGCAAATCCTTGATGCGGACGCCATTGGCGAGGCAACTGGCTTGAAATGTTCCATGATTCACAATGGCTTATGCACCAGTGGCCTCGACACGCTAGCACAGGCGATGCCGGACGGAGGCCTGATCATCGCCTGCGCGCAGGAAGCTGGCGTTTTCGAGGACCTCGCCGCCGAACTGGACGCGCCCCTGCCCCAATGCATCGACATCCGCGACCGTGCCGGTTGGTCGGACGAAGGGAAATCCGCGACCCCGAAGATCGCCTCCCTGCTCGCCGAAGCCAGCCTACCCACTTCCGTTTTAAAAACATTCGACGTTGAATCCGAGGGGCTGTGCCTGATCATCGGCCCCTCCGAAATCGCCCTCCCTGCCGCCGAACAACTGTCCGAAGTTATCGACGTAACAGCCGTGCTAACTGACACACCCGAGATCATCCCAAGCGGCCTCGATGTATTGTCTGGCCATATCCGCTCCGCCTCCGGAACACTCGGCCGTTTCGAGGTGACCATGGATGGCCTCCGCACCCTCGATCCATCCGGCCGGGGTGCTCGAAAATTCGCCGCGCCGCGCGATGGCGGCAAATCCGAATGCGACATTATCCTTGATCTGACCGGCAGCACCCCGCTGTTCTCGGCGCCCGAAAAACGCGACGGCTATTTACGCGCCGACCCAAAAGACCCTTTGGCAGTAGCCCGCGCCGTATACGACGCCGCACAAATGCAGGGCACCTTCGAAAAACCCTTCTACGTCGCGCATGAAGAACACCTCTGCGCCCATTCCCGCGCTACAAAGTCCGGCTGCAACCGCTGTCTTGATGTCTGCCCCACCGGTGCCATCACCTCCAACGGCGACAGCGTGTCAATCGATCCCAACATCTGTGCCGGTTGTGGACAATGCGCCGCCGTCTGCCCGTCCGGCGCGGTCACCTACGACGCCCCGCCCGTGCAGTTCCTGTTCAACCGCATCCGCACCCTCGCCAGTACCTACCTAAACGCAGGCGGCAAAGCCCCGCGCCTTCTGGTTCATGACGAGGAATACAGTTCCGAACTTATCTCCCTCGCCGCTCGTTTTTCCCGCGGCCTCCCAGCGGATGTCATCCCCTTGGCCGTATCCAACATCTCCGGCTTCGGTCACTCCGAAATGCTGGTGGCACTGGCCTGCGGGTTCACCTCTGTCGACATCCTCGCCAGCCCGAAAACCGAACGCGAGGCACTGGATCCGCAACTGGAACTGGCCCTCGCCATGGTTCCCGGTGAAGACGTCCGCATCCGCATCATCGAGCCAATTGAACCCGACGCCCTGTGCGAAGCACTCTACATCCCCGCACTACCCGCACCCGACATCCAGCCAATTCTACCGCTAGGCGGTCGCCGCGAAGTCACCCGTATCGCCGCCACCGCATTGACCGCCGGAACACCGGTCATTGCCCTACCCCAAGGCGCACCCTACGGTGCGGTTCTGGTCAACAACGAGGCCTGCACACTGTGCCTGTCCTGCGCCAGCCTCTGCCCCTCAGGTGCGCTAGGCGATAACCCCGAAACGCCGCAATTGCGTTTCAAGGAAGACGCCTGCCTGCAATGCGGCATCTGCGTCAGTACCTGTCCTGAAAACGCGATCTCTCTGGTTCCACAACTGGACCTAAGCGCAACCGCCCTAACCGATCACGTAGTTCACGAAGAAGAACCCTATGAATGCATCGAATGCGGTAAACCTTTCGGCGTAAAATCCACCGTCGAACGCATCGTCGAAAAACTGGAAGGCAAACATTCCATGTTCACCAATTCCGACAACGCCAAACTAATCCGTATGTGCGATGATTGCCGGATTAAATCCCAGTTCCACAGTGCCGACGCCCCGATGTTCGCAGGGAAGCGAGCGCCGACACGGACAACACAGGACTATCTTGATGAACGGGCGAAGAAGGATGAAAAGCCAAATTGAACCCCGCTTCTCATATTCCATCAAGAACCGAAATCTGGCTGGCCTAGCCCGCATTACCATAGTGGCCCCAATTGTCGTCTTTGGACTCTGCATCTTCCTGACCGGAATTTTCAGCACCAGATCCATCGGCGGCACGGTTGGAAATTTCAAACCGGTCATTCCCGTTTTCAACTTGAACCGAGGCAGCACATAGAACCACAATCCGAGGCCTCCAGTTCAGGGTCGAAAACCAATGTGACTTCTTTATTTTGCGCCTGCACGGTTCCGGAAATAAGAAATATTTCCAAAAGCACCAGAATTTATCGCACGATTTTTCCGTCTCAATTTCGTTCAGCCCTTGCCTAAACTTCCCGAATGGTCATGGTAAGGTCAACTTAAACTATTCAACAAATTGGGTTCCGAAAAATGAGTATAACCCGCGAACAAGTACTTGAAGTTCTTCGTACAGTCGAAGACCCGCACAGCAAGAAAGACATTGTCACAGCCGAAATCGTCCGGGCGCTGACAGTCGAGGACGGTAACATCCGTTTCGTCATGGAGGTTGAATCCGCCCAGGGCGTAGCGATGGAAGCCGTGCGCGTTGTCGCAGTCGAGAAGCTCGAAGCTCTGGACGGTGTTGGCAAGGTGTCTGCTCTACTGACAGCCCATTCCACCCCGAAACCGCCTCCTGATCTTGGTAAAGGCGGCGCAAAGCCCGCCCCACAAGGTCCACAACCCATCCCCGGAGTGGCCAAGGTTATCACAATTGCATCCGGTAAAGGTGGCGTGGGGAAGTCCACCGTGTCCGCCAACCTCGCCGTGGCTTTGGCGGCCGAGGGGTTGAAGGTTGGCCTGCTTGATGCCGATATTTATGGCCCTTCACAACCGCGTATGCTCGGCGTTTCCGGCCGCCCGGCCTCGCCAGATGGCAAGATCATTCTGCCACTTCGGAACCACGGCGTTACGCTGATGTCCATGGGTCTGATGATGAAAGAGGACGAGGCCGTCGTTTGGCGTGGCCCCATGCTGATGGGTGCGTTGCAACAAATGATTGCGCAGGTCCAATGGGGGCAACTTGACGTGCTGCTTATCGACCTGCCACCCGGTACCGGTGACGTGCAACTGACCTTGGCGCAGAAAACCGAAATCGCAGGTGCAATCGTTGTTTCTACACCTCAGGATATTGCCTTGCTAGATGCACGCAAGGCCATGGACATGTTCAAGAAAACCGGAACACCAGTTCTGGGTGTGATCGAGAATATGTCTACACACATCTGTTCGGAATGCGGCCACGAGGAGCATATTTTCGGACATGGTGGCGCAAAAACCGAGGCTGAAAAACAGGGCTTCCCGTTCCTTGGCGAAATTCCACTGCACGTCGATATCCGCATGGCCAGCGACGGCGGCGCACCGATTGTTGTCTCTGATCCGGACAGCAAACCGGCAACGGCCTTTCGCGACATCGCCCGCAAACTTATCGCTGACGGGATTGTCTGATGAACGAGTTTGAGCTGGACGAGTCCCCCGCATTCCCCCCCCTGTTTCATGAGGAAGTTGCGGGTCCGGGCGTTGACCCGTTTACCAAAGCAATATCCTCGGCGATCATCGGCTGTGATCCGGGGCTGATCATTCACCAGATCGAACCCCACCGCCTGAGGGCCGCTATCGTTCTGGCGCCGGAAACCTCGCTGGAAGACGCGATGGCGATGGTCTTCGCCACCTCTTTGGGATTTGCCGACGCGCTCGGGGCACTGGCCCCGCCTGAAGTAGGCGTACATTTTGACTGGCCTGCCGACCTTCGCGTCAACGGCGCGCGCTGCGGGGAAATCCATGCTGCGGCCTCCGATACGATGGCCGATCAAGAACCCGATTGGCTGGTGATCGGGCTTGACGTGCCTATTTTCCCGATTGCCGACGCGGGCGAACCCGGAGAAATCCCCGACAATACCACCCTGACCGAGGAGGGGTGCGGCGAGATATCCTCTAACCGTTTGCTGGAAAGCTGGGCGCGCCATTCGCTGGTCTGGATCAATACATGGATGTCCGAGGGTATGGCCCCTTTGCACGCAGACTGGCGCTCGCGCGCCTACAGCATGGGCGAGGAGATCACCGTGACCCTGCAAGGCCAGCCCCATACCGGCACCTTTGTCGGCATCGACGAAAAAGGTGGGCTGCTGCTGCGTATTGACGATGAAACTACCCTGTTGCCACTTAGCCAAATGCTGGAGATGCGCTGATGCTGAAGCTCGCCCGAACCATTCATTTCGATGATTCCGATCAGCAGGTCTTCGCCCGCCCCGCCACCACCGGCGAATGGGCCGTTAGTGGCGGTTTCGAGTTCTCGAACTGGACCGACTCAGATCTGACCGGCAAAGCCCGTCAGGCGTTTGCCAACGGCTGGATGGGGGTTGGCTCGTTTGGCCGCGCAACTTTCGTTGCCGTGGCCCAGATCGAGGAAGCTGAGATCACAGAGGCCACACAAGCCCTCGCAGATCACATGCTGGAAATCTACGGCGCCCCCTCGCCCGAGATAGCCTATGTTGCCGCCTCCCATGAAATCGAGTTCATGCAGGAACTGTGCGAAGACCAAGACCCCAACACCCTGCTAGCCATTAACCGCGAGCTAACCGAGGCGGGCGTCAAAGAACAATTCCGTGCCATCAAACCGCAGGATGCAGACATCGCACAGGTTGCTGTTCACGCTACCGAGGACTAGCGTTGGGGAAAAACAACTGCGGCCCCTCGACCAAGTAACCGCCAATCAGTTCCCGCCCATGCGCAGAGAGCATCCAGTCGATAAAAACCTATCGCCTACAGCGTTAACGTGCGGGATCACTCCTGCCATGAAACTGAAAACGGCCGCATAATTCTATTAGCAGATCCCATTAAAAATGGGGAGATTACCGCAGGACGTTAACGATAAACGTAAAAGAAGCGAAAGCAATCGGTATTATTTACGATCTATACCTCGAGCATGGATCCATTCGCGAAGTGAAAGAACATGCCGAAATACTGGATCTTCGTACAAAGCGGCGAGTTACCAAATTGGGCAAACAACAGGGTGGCATCCTATTTGGGCGCGGACATCTTTACCAAATCCTGGGTAACCCGATTTATGCTGGAAAAATCCGGCATCGCAGACAAGTATTTGAGGGAAAACATCCCGCGATCATTGATCCCGATATTTGGGAAGACGTACAAAAAAGGCTCATTGCGGCATCCGGTAGGGCGAGAGGACAGGTGAATGCTGCGCATCCCTCTGAGCTTGCCGGAAAGCTATATGACGAGACAGGGGATCGACTTACACCTAGCCACGCTAACAAGAATGGCAAGCGGCTACGGTATTACGTCTCGCGACGACTTGTGATCGACACAACCGAAAAGCATCCTGATGCTTGGCGACTGCCCGCACCGCAGTTGGAACATGTAATTGCGCGTGCTGCTAGCGAGCATCTTGCCAGTCAAGGCGTTCTCCCAATTCTAGTAGACGGGTTAAAGGCAACAGAAGTTACCTGCCTAGACAAAAAGCTCAGATTGCTTGCACGAATGTTCTTAAGCCAAAAAACAGTGCAGGGTTGGAGCAACCTGATCGAAAAAACAGATATAGCATCAGGGCACCTGACAATCACGCTAGATGCAACCGCCATAGCCGAACACCTTGACTTGCCGCTCAAACGCCTCTCACCTGATGCTCTACTAATATCAAAGCCATTCCAGCTTCGCCGACGAGGCATAGAAACAAAGATCATTCTTGGCAACGCTATTCCTGAAGTTGACCAAACCCTAATCCGGAACATCGTTAAAGCGATGGAGTGGTATGACGCGGTAAAAAACAGTAAAACATTTGCCAAAATCGCTGCGCAAGCAGGCGTTTCAACGGACCGCGTTCGAAGTGTAATCGGCCTGGCTTTTTTAGCTCCCGATATTATCGAACAGATCGTCAGCGGGAAACTGCCGTTGCATATGACTTCTGATTTTCTGATAAAGACCGGCATTCCATCAGACTGGAATGCGCAGCGCGAAATGCTCGCCAGTGTGAATGCCAGAACCATTCGCGAGTAATTACCGACATCAAAACTGGCAATGTAGGACTGTCGCGACCCTCTCGCTCAAACTCATCGGCAACAATTTGCCACAAGCTTTCTACAAAACTCGACCCTTGAAAACGCCAAGAGAGATAAACCCGAGAATCTCGCTATATTACCAACCTAATATGCGTCTCTTATGGAACCCACCACTCGTAAGTCACTGTAATTGCGAGCACTTACGGCGTAAGATTAAAAGCGGTGTAATATCAGTATGTTAGTGGCGGTGCTGTTAGTCTGGATCGAACCAGTCTCTCGACAGACTTTCCCTGCTAACAGGGAAATTACAGGGAAAAATTGCGATGATGAGCCATAATTCAGTAAAATCATTCGTATTTTTGATGTGATTACAGAGAGTTATTGATGAATTCCCTAACATAATTAACAGGGAAATAATTAAAAATATCAGGGAACAAATTTTGCATAACAGGGAAGCTTTAGATGCGAAACGGTGCTTGGGCGGTGAAATTCTAACATTCCATGGAGAACACGCATATCACCAGGTTTGCCTAGAAAAGATGGTCAAGATCGGGCAAGAAATCACGATTATTTAAGCGTCTTTTCTTTCTTAGTTCGGTATTTTTGTGGGCTATAGAGAGCTAAAGACTCCAACATGTTAAAGCCCAAAATCTTCACGAAACCTTTCAATCTGATGCATCCGATCGTGTAAAATCGTTACAACGCCTATGTCACCATTGACAAGTTTTTTCCAGTAGACGAAGTGCTTCTCATAGCGAAAAAAGAACCCTTCGATACCAAATTCTGCCGGGACAGGTCGCGACATCACCTCGTGCGTCACAATTTTATCGAAAGCTTCGAAAAGACCTGTGATGTAGGTGTCAGCCTGATCCGGGCCCCAACGGTCGCGGGTGTATTGATAGATTTCATCAATACGAAACGAAGCCCCTTCCTGAACGCGCACATTTGCCAAAGACTCAAACCTTGTTTCGCGCGATGACATCCGTGGCTGAAAGCGGTGCATAGCTGGAATCCGGCGCAGCAAACGCGCGCGCCAATTCCGCCTTGAGGCGATCAAACGATTGTCTGTCCACACGCTCCTTGTCGCGGCGGATGAGATCACGGATGTATTCGCTCACGTTTTCGTAAGAGCCTGCCTCTCCGGTATTCGCTGAAACGTATTCACTAAGCGCGCCGCTCAGCCGGACTGTCATGGTCGTAGTACTTGGCATGTGTTAATCTCCATTACCTCTGTATTCAATATAACCAAAAATGCACACACCGCAAGAGGCCGACCGACGGTGCCGTCAGACTAATTCGAA
>DFBD01000203.1:12889-13264 GCA_002367255.1 Rhodobacterales bacterium UBA3089
AGTCTCAGTTTACCGAAATCCGCCCAAACCTATGCGGAACAAAGCTGCCGCCATTCGGAGAGAGCAACGGAGCGATTAAGCTTGAAATTATCTCGTGAATAAAGGTGACGTTCCTGGTTGAAATGGTTGTGAACAGAAGAATGAACGGCGACAAACTTTTGTAGGCTTCGCATACGCGAAAGCGTAACATAGCACGTTCTCGTCGTCGAAACGGGAGGTGCGAGTTTTCCGCCCTGTTATTCTTCCACCGGCCTACTTCTTGTTGATTGGCATTTCCGATAACTTTCATCGCCGCGCCGTAAGAGCGGAGTCGATCGGTCACAATCACCTTAGGTGAGCCGTAGCGTTTCATCAATTTTCTGAGGAATTTCAATG